>NZ_SCMW01000083.1:0-8766 GCF_005502845.1 Brevibacterium sp. 2SA
CGTGTCGCGAACTTTTCGCCGGCAGATCGGCTTCTGGCCGGCACAACGACTTTCCGTCGGCACATCGACTTCTCGTGGACAGAACTGCTTGCCAACAGATCGACTTCTGGCCGGCGCAACGACTTCTCGCACGAGGGCGCAGAACGCGCGGCGGCCGGTGCTCCTGGCGCCTTCGCGCGCACCATTCAGAGCCCGGCCGTGACCGGGAGTTCAGCTGTGCGCGGACCCACAGTCGGATGACGGCAACTGCGGTAGACTGACCGGCGGACACCTATGCCATGGACGTTTCGGTCCTCGGTAGTGGCCTCCGGAGGACTGCGTGAGCAGGTTCCGTGGGCCCCGATCGATGACCGGCCCTGGTTCCATGGCGTCCACGACACTGTCCGCCGGCGCGGCAGGCGCACCCGCCCGTCCGTCGGCATCGAACTAGGAGACTACGTGGGTACCACCCCTGAAACCACCGTGGCCACGATCGACAACGGTCGCTTCGGCTCACACACCATCCGCTTCGAAACCGGCCGACTGGCCAAGCAGGCCGCCGGCTCCGCCGTCGCCTACCTCGACGACGACACGATGCTGCTCTCGGCGACCACCGCCGGCAAGCACCCCCGTGAGGGCTTCGACTTCTTCCCGCTCACCGTCGACGTCGAAGAGCGCATGTACGCCGCCGGCCGCATCCCCGGCTCGTTCTTCCGCCGCGAGGGCCGCCCCTCGACCGACGCGATCCTCACGTGCCGCCTCATCGACCGTCCGCTGCGTCCGTCCTTCGTCAAGGGCCTGCGCAACGAGGTCCAGGTCGTCGTCACCGTGATGTCGATCAACCCCGACCACCTCTACGACGCCCTGGCCATCAACGCCGCGTCGATGTCGACCCAGCTCTCGGGCCTGCCGTTCTCCGGTCCCATCGGCGGCGTGCGCATCGCGCTCATCGACGGCCAGTGGGTCGCCTTCCCGAACTTCTCGCAGCTCGACGACGCCGTCTTCGACATGGTCGTCGCCGGTCGCATGGTCGGTGACGACGTCGCCATCATGATGGTCGAGGCCGAGGCCACCGAGAACTCGATCGACCTCGTCAAGACCGGTGCGACAGCCCCCACCGAGGAGGTCGTCGCCGAAGGCCTCGAAGCCGCGAAGCCCTTCATCGCCGAACTCTGCCGCGCCCAGCAGGAACTCGCCGACCAGGCCGCGAAGCCGACCGTCGAGTTCCCCGTCTTCCGCGACTACCAGGACGACGTCTTCGAGGCCGTCAAGGACCTCGCCGAGGCGAAGCAGACCGAGAACTTCCAGATCGCCGACAAGCAGGAGCGCGAAGCCGCCGGCGAAGAACTCCTCGCAGAGCTCTTCGACAAGCTCGGCGAGCGCTTCGAAGGCCGCGAGAAGGAGATCGCCGCGGCGCTCAACGCCCTGACGAAGCAGGTCGTGCGCAAGCGCATCCTCACCGAGCAGGTCCGCATCGACGGACGCGGCCTCAAGGACATCCGTCCGCTCTCGGCCGAGGTCGGCGTCATCCCGCGCGTCCACGGCTCGGCGCTGTTCCAGCGCGGTGAGACCCAGATCCTCGGCATCACGACGCTCAACATGCTCAAGCTCGAGCAGCAGATCGACTCGCTGTCGCCGGTGACTTCGAAGCGCTACATGCACCACTACAACTTCCCGCCCTACTCGACCGGTGAGACCGGCCGCGTCGGCAGCCCGAAGCGCCGCGAGATCGGCCACGGAGCGCTGGCCGAGCGCGCCCTGGCTCCGGTCCTGCCCTCGCGTGAGGAGTTCCCGTACGCGATCCGTCAGGTCTCCGAGGCTCTCAGCTCGAACGGGTCGACCTCGATGGGCTCCGTGTGCGCCTCGACCCTGTCGATGCTCAACGCCGGTGTGCCCCTCCAGGCGCCGGTGGCCGGCATCGCGATGGGTCTCGTTTCCGACGTCATCTCCACCGACCAGGGCGAGCAGACCGCGTACGCGGCCCTGACCGACATCCTCGGCGCCGAAGACGCGTTCGGCGACATGGACTTCAAGGTCGCCGGCACCCGGGACTTCGTCACCGCCATCCAGCTCGACACGAAGCTCGACGGACTGCCCTCCTCGGTGCTCACCGCCGCACTCAAGCAGGCCCGCGAGGCCCGCATGGTCATCCTCGACGTCATGGCCGAGGCCATCGACGCCCCGGGTGAGATGGCGGCGACGGCTCCGCGGATCATCTCGGTGAACATCCCCGTCGACAAGATCGGCGAGGTCATCGGCCCCAAGGGCAAGATGATCAACCAGATCCAGGAGGACACCGGCGCGGACATCAGCATCGAGGACGACGGCACCGTGCTCATCGGCGCGACCGACGGCACCTCCGCCGAGGCGGCCCGCTCGATGATCAACGCGATCGCCAACCCGCAGGTCCCCGAGGTCGGCGAACGCTACCTCGGCACCGTGGTCAAGACGATGAGCTTCGGCGCGTTCGTCTCGCTCACCCCCGGCAAGGACGGTCTGCTCCACATCTCCGAGCTGCGCAAGCTCAACGACGGCAAGCGCGTCGAGGACGTCGAGGACGTCGTCGGTGTGGGCCAGAAGGTCCAGGTCGAGATCACGAAGATCGACGACCGCGGCAAGCTCTCGCTCGCTCCCGTCGTCGACGGTGATGACGATGCGGACGCCGAGGCGGACGAGGAGTCGGAGAACTGATCCCAGGCTCCACGCACGCCGGGGAGGACAGCCGCATCGAACGGTCTGTCCTCCCCGGTGGTCTCACCGTCACCACCGAGCACATGCCGGGTCTCGCCTCCGAGACGATCGGCATCTGGGTCGCGGCCGGCTCCCGTGATGAGACCGCGGCGACCGCCGGGTCGACCCACTTCCTCGAGCACATGCTCTTCAAGGGCACCTCGACGAAGGATGCGAAGACGATCGCGGCGGCCTTCGACCGCACCGGCGGGGACTCCAACGCCATCACGGCCAAGGAGTTCACCTGCTACTACTCGCGCTGCCTCGTCACCGATCTGCCGTCGATCACGGCTCTGCTCCTCGACATGGTCTCCGACTCGACGCTCGACGCCGTCGAGTTCGAACGGGAGCGCGGGGTCATCATCGAAGAGCTCGCGATGGCCGCCGACGACCCCGGCGACGTCCTCTTCGACGACTTCGACGCCCTCGTCTTCGCAGGCCATCCGCTGGCCCGACCGGTCGGGGCGACGAAGGACCAGATCCGGGTGCTCGGCCACCACACCCTGCTCGACCACTACGCCTCGACGTATGTGCCGGGCCAGCTCATCATCGCCGCCGCCGGAGGCGCTGAGCACACCGAGGTCGTCGACATGGTCGAGCGGGCGCTGGCCGAGACCGGGGCGTTCGCGACGACCGTGGCGCTGCCGGACGCCGCCGAGACCGCGTCGGGCTCCGGCGTCATCGGGCACCCGCATGCGGCCGCCTCGGCGCGACTCCAGCCCGAATTCCGCACGGGACGCTCGCACACGACCAAGGACACCGAGCAGTTGGGGATGCTGCTCGGGTGCCAGGGTCTGCCCGAGGGGCACCCGGACCGGTTCGTCTACTCCGTGCTGCTCACTCTGCTCGGCGGCGGCATGTCCTCGCGGCTGTTCCAGAGCATCCGCGAGGAGCGGGGCCTCGCCTACGCGGTCAACGCGACGGCCAGCCAGTTCACCGACATCGGGACGTTCGGAATCTACGCCGGCTGCAGCCCGGAGAACGGGCAGGCCGTCCTCGACCTCGCACTGACCGAATGGGACCGCCTCGCGCAGATCCCGCCGAGTCGCGCCGAACTCGACGAGATCGTCTCCCAGCTCTCCGGCTCGATGGTGCTCGGACTCGAATCCTCGGCCGCGCGGATGAACCGCCTGGCCAGGGCCGAGATCTTCGGCATCCCGCTCGAAGCGCCTCTCGACCTCATCGAGCGCATCCGCTCGGTCACCCCCGATCAGGTCAGTGCGATGGCCGGCGATCTGCTCGTGCGCCCGAAGGCGCTCTCCCTCGTCGGCCCGGCCACCGACGTCGCACTGCGCAGCTGATGGGCCGCAAACGGGCCGAGGTGCGCCGCGAGGAGATCCTCGCGGCCACCGTCGATGAGATCGAGGCGACCGGCCTGCGGTCCCTGCGCGTCGCCGACGTCGCTCGGCGCCTCGAGCTGAGCGCCAGCCTCGTCATCTACCACTTCGCGACGAAGGAGGCGCTCGTCACCGAGGCGTTCGCCTTCGCCGGTGAGAACGACCTCGACCAGGCGCGGGAGATCGCCGCGGCCGACCGGGCGGCCCACCAGGTCCTCGACGATCTTCTCGAGTGGTATCTGCCGTCCGGGTCGACCCGCAGCTGGGCGATCTGGATGGACGCGTGGTCCTCGGCGCTCTTCGACGAGGAGATCCGCCGCACCCTGGCCCAGCTCGACGACGCGTGGCAGGCCGTGTTCGCCGAGGTCGTCCGTCGGGGGGCTGCGACCGGTGACTTCACCGTCGCGGCTGACGACATCGAGGCTGCCGTCGCGAAGATCATCGCCCACCTCGACGGGCTCTCGGTGCGGCTCATGGTCGCCGGTGACGAAGACCTGCGGGCGACGATGATGGCGTGGGTCCGCGAATTCGCCGACTCCGTCCTCGGCCGCGCCCAGCCCCGGGTCTAGGTCCGGCCGCCGCCCCGGATCCGAGGGCGCGGACACCTGTCCGACATCGCCTCAGCCCGCCGTCTTGACGGACGGTGCTCCGCGGCCCCAGACTGGTGTGAGACGCTTACTGAACCGCGATTCAGTAAACGGTCTCATCCGCCCGCTCTGCATGCCTTCGGAGGCCCCATGTTCATGGACATCACCTGGCAGGACCCGATCACCGGCACCCACGGCTTCGTCGTCATCGACACCCTCGTGCGCGGTGCGGCCTCCGGAGGGCTGCGCATGCGCGCCGGCTGCACCCTCGAGGAGGTCCGGGGACTCGCCGAGGGAATGACGCGCAAGGAGGCGATCCACCGCGTGCCCGGTCGCCGGTACGTCCCCGTCGGCGGTGCCAAGGGCGGCATCGACTTCGACCCCCGCGCCGAGGGCGCCGTCGAGGTCCTCGAACGCTTCCTCGTCGCCGTCAACCCCCTCATGCACGCGTACTGGGCGCTCGGCGAGGACCTCGGAGTCCGCCAGGACGACATCGATGAGATCCTCGAGCGCCGCGGACTCGGCAGCGGACTGAGCGCAGTGGAGAAGCTCGTCGCCGATCCCGCTGCCGCCGACGAGCGCACCATGACCGCGTTCTCGACGATCGTCGACGGCGTCGCCCAGGACGAACTCGTCGGCGGGCTCGGGGTGGCCACCGCAGCGCTGGCCGCGCTCGCCGCCGACGGTCGCTCGGCCGAGGGCACGACCGCGGTGATCCAGGGATTCGGGTCGATGGGCGGGGCGACCGCACGCTTCCTCGCCGAGGCGGGAGTCCGGATCGTCGGCATCGCCGATGCCGACGGGTTCGTCTCCAACCCCGACGGCCTCGACGTCGAGGCGCTGCTGGCGACCCGCGACGCCTTCGGCGGCGTCTCCCGGGACGCCCTGCGCCCGGAGGACCGGGTGGGCGACCGCGATGACTGGCTCGCCGCCGACGCCGACATCCTCGTGCCCGCGGCCGTGAGCTATGCGATCACCGCCGACAACAGCGACCGGGTGCGGGCTGACATCATCGTCGAGGCCGCGAACATGCCGGTGACCGCCGAGGCGGAGGCCGCCCTCGCCGCGCGCGGCGTCATCGTCATCCCCGACTTCCTCGCGAACTCGGCGACGAACGCCTGGTGGTGGTGGGTGTACTTCGGTGACATCGACGGCACGTGGGACCAGAGCCAGGCGCTCATCAGGCAGACCTTGACGGACCTGACGTCCGAGGCGATCACCTCGGCGCGGGAGGCCGGCGTGACCCCGCGGGCGGCCGCCCAGGCGAAGGTCGACGCGAACCTTGAGGCACTCGCCGATCTCGACCAGCCCGAGCGTGCGACGGATGAGGCGTAGCGGCGACGTGGACCAGTTCTTCGATCCCAGCAGCGTCGCTGTCCTCGGAGCTTCGAACAATCCCGCGAAATGGGGGTTCTGGCTCGCCGCCGGCGCGCTCACCGGTGCCCAGCGGCGCCGTGTCTTCCTCATCAACTCCCGCGCCACCTCGATCCAGGGCGCCCCGACGTATCCGGGTCTCTCCGATCTTCCCGAGGTGCCCGAACTCCTCGTCATCTCCATCCCCGGCGCCGGTGTCGGCGCCGTCGTCACCGAGGCGCTCGAGACCGGTGTGCGCGCGTTCCTCATCGTCTCCACCCGCGTCCCGCACGCCGACGAGCTTGCCGCGACGATCACCGCGGCCGGGGCCCGTCTCATCGGGCCCGGCTCGCTCGGCCTCGTCGACTCTGCCAACGACCTGCTGCTCGCGTGGGGCCACTTCACACCGGGGTCGCTCGCCGTCGTCTCGCAGAGCGGTCAGCTCGGGTCGGAGATCGCCACGCTCTCGGCCCGCAGCGGCATCGGCATCTCCCGGTTCGCCTCGATCGGCGGTCAGTCGGATGTGCGGGCCGCGGAGATCCTCGACTCCCTCGTCGACGATCCCGAGACGAGCCAGGTCGCGCTCTACCTCGAATCGTTCACCGGGGGTGCGGCGATCGTCGCAGCCATGCAGCGTCTGCGGGCGGCGGGCAAACCGACGATGATCCTCACCACCGGGGCCTCGAATGCGGGCAGACGGCTCGCGAGATCCCACACCGGGGCACTGACCTCGGCGATCGACGCCGTCGATGCGGCCTGCCGGAAGGCCGGTGCGATCCGCCTGTCCTCGCCCTCGGAGATCGTCGAGCTCGCCGGTTACTTCGCGTCCTCGTGGCTGCCCGGTGGCCGGCGGATCGCGATCGTCTCCGACTCCGGCGGCCAGGGCGCGATCGCCGCGGACATGGCCGAACTCCACGGACTGAGCGTCGACCCGCTCACGGAGGCGACCCGTGACCGGGTCGAGACCCTCCTGCCGGAGGCCGGTCACCTCGACAATCCCATCGACCTCGACGGCGCCGGGGAGAAGGACCTGGGCGTCTACGCCCGGGTCGTGCGCGCGCTCCTCACCGACGACAGCATCGACGCCGTCGTCCTCACCGGGTACTTCGGCGCCTACGGGGAGGACACCCCGGAACTGCTGGCAGCCGAGCTCGCCGAGGTCGCGGCCCTCGGTGAGGCCGCCGCGGAGCTGCGCAAACCCCTGCTCGTCCATTCGATGAGCGCGGACTCCCAGGCCGTGACCGACCTGTGGGCGCGCTTCGTGCCCTGCTACCGGTCGATCGACACGACGATGCGCGTGCTCTCGCTCGCCGCGTTCTACGCCGCACACTCCGGCCGGATCGCCGAATCGCTCGAGCAGTCGGTGGCCCTGACCCCGTGGGGGACCGGCTACAGCGCGGCGCGGGAGACGATCGTCTCCGCCGGCATCGCCGTGCCCGCTGCCGTGCGGGTCTCCCACACCGACGACCTCGCCGAGGCGGTCGCGGCGGCGGAACTCACCCCGCCGTTCGTCCTCAAGGCGGGTTGGCCGGCGCACAAGACGGAGGTCGGGGGCATCGTCCTCGGGCTGTCCGACCTCCCGGCCCTCATCGCCGCGCACACGGAGATGGTCGGCCGCCTCGGGGATGGCGAGTACATCGTCGAGGAGATGGACCGGCGCGACCACGTCGTCGAGATCCTCGTCGGCGGCCGACAGGACGAGAACTTCGGCCCCATCGTCATGGTCGGCGCCGGCGGCACGGAGACCGAGCTCTACGGCGACACCCGTCTCGAACTCGCCCCGGTGTCGCGGGCCGAGGCCCTCGACATGCTCTCCCGGCTGAAGGTCCACCGCCTCCTGCAGGGGTGGCGGGGCAGACCGCCGGCCGACATCGACAGTCTCGCCGACGTCGTCGTCGCCGTCTCGAGGCTCATCGCCGGCAGCAACGAGATCGCCGAGATCGAGATCAACCCCGTGCGCGTCGCCGAATCCGGGGCGATCGCCGTCGACGCCCTCGTCATCACGGATCCCGGCGAACCCGCAGGCAGCGGCGACGACACGCACCTCGCCCAGCCGACCACCGACACCCGAGCTCAGGGCCGCGAACCCCGAGACCCGATGACCGACTCACGAACGGAGACGAGCGCATGAGCGAACTCACCGGCGGCGGCCATCTCGCCGCAGCCCTGGCCGCCGAGGGCATCACCCGCGTCTTCGGCATCCCCGGCACCCACAACCTCGAGATCTTCGCGCAGCTGAGCGACCACGGCATCGAGATCGTCTCACCCCGCCACGAACAGGGTGCGGGATTCAGGGCCGACGGCGCCGCGCGGGTCACCGGCGACGTCCAGGTCGTCGTCACGACGACGGGACCGGCGGTCCTCAATGCCCTGACTGCACTGCTTCAGTCGTTCACCGACTCCGTCCCGGTGCTCCTCATCAGCCCGGGCATGCCCTCGACGCATCCCGGGCGGGGCAACGGACTGCTCCACGAGGTGCGCGATCAGGCGCTGGCGATCGAGGCGATCCTCGGCGACAGCCACCGGGTCACCAGTGTGAGCGAGGTGCCGCTGGCCGTGGCGCAGGCGCTCACGCTCATCCGCTCCGGCCGGCCCCGTCCCGCGAGCATCGAGATCCCGCTCGACCTCATCGAGCAGCGCGGGCCCGGCACCATCCACCCGGCCATCGCCAGACCGCTGCCCGTGCTCGACGAGCACGGCATCGACACCGCCGCCGAGGCGCTCGCCGCCTCCCAGCGCCCGCTCGTCATCGTCGGGGCCGGCCGGAGCGGATGAGCGTG
>NZ_SCMW01000084.1:0-8598 GCF_005502845.1 Brevibacterium sp. 2SA
CGAACGGTGAGTACCCTGCGGGGTCACCGGTGCGCGATGGTGCGCTCGCGAAGGAATTCAACGTCTCGCGCAACACCGCCCGCGAGTGCCCGGTACGTCTTCATCACCTGCCGGTCCTGGAAGAGCCGCTGGTAGCGGCCGCGGGTCGCCGGCCGCTTCGAGAGGATGAGGAGGCCTGCGGTGATGCGGTCGAGGCGGTGGATGGCGACGAGGTCGGGCTGGTCGAGGTCGACGCGGAGTCGGGTGACGACGCATTCGCGGACGAAGCGGCCGTTGGGAGTGCTCGCGAGGAAGTGCGGCTTGTCGACGACGAGGAGGTCCTCGTCCTCGAAGACGATCGCCACCTCGAAGGGGATCCGCGCCTCGGCGGGCACCGGTCGGTGGAAGAAGTAGAAACCGCCGGGGACAACGGGATCGCCCCAGGCCACCGGCGTGCCAGCCGCATCGCTCAGCTGGCCGGGGATGAGGTCGCGGTCACTCAAGGTGGTGCGGTCGCGTCGATCGGCATCAGCCAGCAGCCCCTCGAGCTCGGTCGTCGACCGGGCGACCAGGCTGCGGAGCTCGAGGTCGGTGGCGTGAGGGAATTCCGAGGCCAGCCAGGCGCCGATCGAGGCGGGCACGGCCAGATGGGCCTTGTCGTGGGTGGCCAGTCCCCCGGGCGCCCGCAGCGATGTTGCCGAGATGCCGTCTCGGGGCGGAAGGGGGCTGCGGGGCATGGTGCCCAGTCTACGAGGCGGCCGCACCCGGGCTAGCTGCGGATGCCTGCGGGGGCACGGTGAGGGCACCGTCACGGGGCACTGCGGTCAGGGCTGCCCGGGAGAACGCGGACACGCGGTCGATGATCCATTCGACTTCAAGCGGGTTCGGGGTGCTCCGGGCCGGATCGAGGAGGTCGACGACGTTCTCGCTGACGGCCCCGACGAGCGATCGGGCGAAGAGCTCGGTGGGGAATTCGGGGCCGAGGCAGCGCATGAGCGCCGTGGAGATCGCGGACACGAAGCCGCGGCGCAGGGCACGGCGCTGGGCTTGGATGGGTTCGGGAACCTCTTCGAGCAGGAGCGCGTAGGCCAGGCCGCGCCCGGCGACCGCCCGGCGGATGAAGACCTCGACGACGGCTCCGACGGCGGCCTCGGGCGTCGAGCACGCGTCGACCGCCTCGGTGACGACGGAGAGCTCACGACCGGCGGCAGAGGCGAACACCGACGCCAGCAGTTCGTCGTGGTCGTCGAAGCAGCTGTCGATGACCCCCGTGGTGCACGACGCGGCGTGGGCGACGGCGGGGACGGTCGCGGCGGCGAATCCGCCGTCGGCGACGACGAAGCGCGCCGCATGTTCGATGCGTGCGCGCCGCTGCGCGGTGTTGGCACGACTTCTGGCGGTCTCCAGGTGGGCCACAGCGCCCCTCTCTCGCAAAGGTGAATGAAGATTCAACCGTTGACGAGTATGGCACCCCTCACATGACGAATCAACGGAGGGCCTGTGACCTCGGGGTTTGCCCAAGGTCGATCGAGTCCCGGTCTGCCCGATGGGCACGGTCGAAGTCCGGTTCACCGGCGATCCGCGTGCCGGCATCCTCGACCACGACGTCGTGTTCCCCGACGGGACGGTCAACCACAATCCCTTCCGCGTCCTCCCCCACGGCGAGGTCAGCGAAGTCGCCTTCACCGTCGTCCATCGCGCAGGGATGAGCGCTGCCGACGTCGACCGCGATGCGGCGGCTGTCGCCGCCGACCTCGATCGGCTCGCCGCGATCCTCGACGCGGACTGAACGCACGAATGGCCCGGAACGCAGTGTTCCGGGCCATTCGCAGGCGTCTCAGGCCGACCGGGCCGTCAGGCTGCTCGAGACTGAGCTGATCCGATCAGACTGTGAGGGGACGGAGCGGGGAGGTCAGTCCTCGTCCTCGTCGTCCTTCTTCTCAACAACCAGGGTCTCGGTGGTGAGCACCAGGGCCGCGATCGACGCTGCGTTGCGCAGAGCCGAGCGGGTGACCTTGACCGGGTCGATGATGCCTGCGGAGATGAGGTCGCCGTAGGAGTCGGTGGCGGCGTTGTATCCCTGGCCGGACTCGAGGTCCTGGACCTTGGAGACGACGACGTAGCCGTCCTGGCCGGCGTTCTCAGCGATCCAGCGCAGGGGCTGGACGATTCCGCGCTTGACGATCTCCACACCGGTGGCACCGTCGTAGTCGAGACCGAAGTCCTTGCCGTCGAGCACCTTGGCGGCGTGGATGAGTGCCGAACCGCCACCGGCGACGACACCCTCCTCGATGGCCGCACGGGTCGCCGACACGGCGTCTTCAACGCGGTGCTTGCGCTCCTTGAGCTCCACCTCGGTGGCGGCGCCGACCTTGATGACCGCAACGCCACCGGAGAGCTTGGCCAAGCGCTCCTGCAGCTTCTCACGGTCCCAGTCGGAGTCGGTGTTCTCGATCTCGGAGCGGATCTGGGCGACGCGCCCGGCCACTGCGTCATCGGCACCGGCACCATCGACGATGGTGGTGGTGTCCTTGGTGACGGTGATCGTGCGGGCGTTGCCGAGCTCGTCGAGGGTGACCTGATCGAGCTTCATGCCCATGTCCGGGGTGACGACCTGACCACCGGTGAGGACGGCGAGGTCCTCGAGGATGGCCTTGCGGCGGTCGCCGAAGCCGGGAGCCTTGACGGCGCAGACGTTGAGGATGCCGCGCAGCTTGTTGACCACCAGCGTCGACAGCGCTTCGCCCTCGATGTCCTCGGCGATGATGAACAGCGGCTTGCCGGCCTGCTGCACCTTCTCGAGGACGGGCAGGAGCTCCTGGATGTTGGAGATCTTGCCCTGGTTGATGAGGATGAGCGCATCGGACAGGATGGCTTCCTGACGGTCAGCGTCGGTGACGAAGTGCGGGGACAGGTAGCCCTTGTCGAACTGCATGCCCTCGGTGATCTCCAGCTCCACGTCGGAAGCCTGGGATTCGTCGATGGTGATGACGCCGTCCTTGCCGACCTTGTCGAAGGCATCGGCGATGAGCGAGCCGATCTCCTCGGACTGGGCGGACAGACCGGCCACGTGGGCGATCTCCTCGGAACCGGCGACATCACGGGAGATGGAGCCGAGTTCGTCCGAGACGGCCTCGACGGCGGTCTCGATGCCGCGCTTGAGCGCGCCGGGAGCCGCACCTGCGGCGACATTGCGCAGACCTTCGTTGACGAAGGCCTGGGCCAGGACGGTCGCGGTGGTGGTTCCGTCACCGGCGATGTCGTTGGTCTTGGTGGCGACTTCCTTGGCCAGCTGTGCGCCGAGGTTCTCGTAGGGATCGTCGAGCTCGACCTCACGCGCGATGGTGACACCATCGTTCGTGATCGTGGGGGCGCCCCACTTCTTGTCGAGAACGACGTTGCGTCCGCGGGGTCCCAGGGTCACCTTGACGGTGTCAGCGAGAGTGTTGACACCCTTTTCGAGTGAACGACGGGCCTCGTCGTTGAATTCCAGATTCTTAGGCATTCGTCCTCCTGTTCTCTAAGCGTTGTTCAGGTGGATTCAGCCGATGACGGCGAGCACGTCGCGCGCCGAGAGAACGAGGTACTCTTCGCCGGCGTACTTGACTTCGGTGCCGCCGTACTTCGAGTAGATGACCTTGTCGCCGACAGCGACGTCGACGGGAACGCGGTTGCCGTTGTCAGCAACGCGGCCGGGGCCCACTGCGACGACTTCGCCTTCCTGCGGCTTCTCCTTGGCGGTATCGGGAATGACCAGACCGCTGGCAGTGGTCTGCTCGGCTTCGACCTGACGGATGACGATCCGATCTTCGAGTGGCTTGATGGAGACCGACATATCGGGCTCTCTCCCTTCGCTGGGTGAATAACTTACGTGAAGTCAGACGGCGGCGGCTGCCTGAGGAACCACTCGTCGTCGCGGGTGCCGAGGAGTTCGACCGTCTTCATAAAACTGGCACTCACTGAGCGTCAGTGCTAATTCGACTCTATGACTCCTTTAGCACTCGGTCAACTCGAGTGCCAAAGAATTGTCACGCTCTCGGCGAAAGCTCAGGGTGCCGGTCCGGACGAGGGAAAGGCCGCTCGGCGCCGGGACGGGCAGGCCGCCTCGGCGAGAACCCTGACAACCAGAATTCGGCGATGATGCGGAAGAGGGACCCCGGAATCATCCGGAGTCCCTCTTCTGCCATTCAGCTGTTCTGCTCGCGCAGCCGCCCTGCTCAGGCCACCGCGCTCAGCGCGTTACTGCTCAGACAGTGCAGGTCACGCGCAGGCCCACTGGCCCCAGCCGGCCTTCGCCTGCAGCTTCTTCGCACGGTCGAACTGCTCCTGCGGGCTGGCATCGATCGGGTTGCCCGATCCGCCGACGCTCTGCCAGGTGGCGAGCTTAAACTGGAAGAGTCCGAAGTGCGCGTTGTTCTGCTTGTTGACCGCACGGGGGTTGAAGTTCGATTCGCACTTGGCGACCTGGTACCACTTCGACCCGGGTCCGCCGAGCATCGCCTTGATCTCCTCGGTCGACATCGAGCCGCCGGAACCGGAGCCCGAACCCGAATCGCCGGAGTCGCTGCCACCGGAACCGGAGTCGCTGCCACCGGAGCCGGAACCGGAGTCGTCCTTGGGAGCCGGGGCTTCCTTCTTCTTCGTGCCCTCGATCACGACCTTGGCCTGCGGTTCGGAGAGGACCTTCTCGCCCTTCTTCTCCTTCTCGACCTCGTCGCCGTTGATGGTCTTGACCGCGTACTCGACTTCCTTCTCACCGGCCTTGCCCTTGTCCTCGACCTTCGTCTCGCCGACGTAGAGCGAGTCCGACTTCTTGGTCTGGGTCTCGGGCTTGATCTCCTCTTTCTCCTTGACGGTCTTGTTCTCCACCCGGTTGACGGTGAGAACCTGGCCGTCGGCGACCGATGCGCTCATCGGCACGGAGAGGAAGTCGTCCTTGTCGAGTTCGACCTTCGCCTCGTTGAGGGCGTCCTCTGCGGTGTCGACCGGAGCCGTGACCTTGACGTCCTTGCCGTCGGCGACGACGGTCAGAGCCTTGGCGGTCGTGACCGCAATGTCGGTCGGGCTCTCGACCTTGAGCTTGTCGTCGGCATCAGCGCTGAGGTCGGCGTCCTTGGCGTCGACGCCGAGGTCGGCGAGCGCCTGACCCACGGTGTTCGCGTTCGTCCACTCGTCGGTCTTCTTGCCGTCGACGGTGAGCGAGATGTCCTTGGCCGTGTTGACCGTGACCGTCATATCGCGGTCGATCTTCGTGTCGATGCCGGGCTTGACCTCATCGTTCTTCTCGAGGTCGATGTCCTGGCTGTCGAGAATCTGGCCGACGGTTCCGCCGAACGTGCGGATCTCCTTCGGCTCTCCGTTCACCTCGAGGGTGACGGGCTTGTTCATGGTGAGTACGGCGCCGGTGCCACCGACGAGACCGGTGATGACTACCGCCTGTGCGGCGATCTGCACCTTGCGGTTCTTGAGAAAATCAATCACAGAAATATCCCCGAGCAGAGTTGATCAGCTGTTTGCAACTCGTCCACTGTAACCGATTCGTTACATGTAACGCAAAAGATCACGAATCCGTAACAGGAAGTTCCCAGACTCCCGGATTCTCGGCGATCGCGGCCGTTGCCATCGTCGCAGGTCACGCGCCGTTGGCACCGATTCCCGGGTTCTCAGGGTGAGACCGACACCACCACCGAGGCGGCCGTGATCTCACCGTCGCGACCCGTCGTCTCCGCGTGGTCGGCAGTGCCGTTCGGGCTGCCGTTCGGCATCGCCCGACCCCGGCGGCTCACACGTGGCTGGTCAGCCCACGTCCGGCTGGTCAGCCGTGGCTGCGCTGCCGAGGCGCCCCAGCTGCCCCGCGGTCGCCGCGCAGCCTCGCCGCCTTCAGTCCCAGCCGCCGAGCGCGGTCTCTGCGTTCGTCCAGACCGCCTCGGCGAGGTCACCGGCATCCATCCCGCGCACCTCGGCGAGCTTTCTCGCGGTGATCGGGGTGAGGTACGGCCCGCCGGGCTTGCCGCGATAGGGGTGCGGGGTGAGGAACGGGGCGTCGGTCTCGGTGAGGAGCAGCTCGAGCGGGGCGCTCGCAGCGGCCCGGCGCAGCTCATCGGCGTTCTTGAACGTGATGTTGCCGGCGAACGACATGAAGTAGCCGGCCTCGGCGCATTCGCGGGCCATCGCCTCGTCGCCGGAGAAGCAGTGGAAGATCGTCACCTCAGGCGCGCCCTCCTCGCGGAGGATGCGCAGCACATCGGCGTGGGCCTCACGGTCGTGGATCTGCAGGGCGCGGCCGGTGCGCTTGGCGATCTCGATGTGGGCGCGGAAGGAACGCTGCTGCTCGGCGATGCCGTCCTCGCCGGTGCGGAAGTAGTCGAGACCGGTCTCCCCCACCACGCGCATCCGGTCATGGCTCGTCACAAGGGCTTCGATCTCGGTGAGCGCATCGTCGAGCAGGCTGGCCTCGGCCAGACGCGGAGCCTCGTTCGGGTGGAGGGCCGCGCCGCCGAGCATCCACGTGCGCGGGGTCTCCGGCGGAGCCGGCACGGACGCGGCGACGCTCGGGTCCGCAGCACCGGCGCGGCCGGCGTACTGGGAGGCCACGAGCGCCGTCGTCCACCGGGCCGCCGGCAGGTCGCAGCCGATCTGCACGATCCGCCGCACCCCGGCCTGCTCGGCGGTGTTGAAGAAGAAGTCGAGGTCGGGGAACTCCTCATCCTCGTCGGGGGTCACCTCGGGAGCCGGTTCCCCCGCACCCAAGGGCAGTCGCATGCCCGTGCCGATGTCGAGGTGGGTGTGGGTGTCGACGATCGGGTGGGGCAGGGGTTCGGGCACCGGAGGATACGTTCCGGCGGCGCGCGAGGCCATTACTCCGTCTCCTCCACGAACTTCGGGAACACCGGTTCGGGCTTCGGCAGCGGTGTGCCGGGCACGAGCGGGTAGTCGATCGCGGCGAACGACCGGGGATCGATGTCGGCGGCGGCCACGGAGCCTTCGGCCTCCTCGGCGAAGGACGGGGCGATGCCGGCGGCGGCGACACCCGCCCCGGCGACGACGCCGACGGCGGCACCCGCGGACACGGTGTCCATGACTTCGGCACCGGAGCCCGACTCGACGGCAGTGGGCAGGACCTTCGCCCCCGCCTCGGCGACTCCGGTGGGCACCCCAAGGAGATCGAGGATCCGGCCCGCGGATTCGGGCATGACCGGCTGGATGAGGATCGAGACGATGCGCACGACCTCGATCGTCACCCACAGCACGGTGGCCATCCGCTCGGGATCGGTCTTCTTCAGCTTCCACGGCTCCTGCGCGGAGAAGTAGCGGTTGGCCTCGGTGAGGACCTTCCAGCACGCGTCGACGTACTGATGCAGCGACTGGGTGTCGACATGCCGCCGAGCGGTGTCGAGAGTGCCGCGGGCCAGCGCCAGCAGGGTCTCGTCCGCCTCGGTGAGCTCACCGGGCTGCGGCACCTGGCCGTCGCAGTTCTTCGCGATCATCGACAGGGAGCGCTGGGCGAGGTTGCCGTACTCGTTGGCGAGGTCGGCGTTCTTGCGGGTGATGATCGAGTCCTTCGTGTACGAGCCGTCCTGGCCGTAGGAGAACTCGCGGAAAAGGAAGAAGCGGACGGTGTCGAGACCGAACGCGTCGACGAGGTCGATGGGATCGACGACGTTGCCGACGGACTTCGACATCTTCTCCCCGGCATTGAAGAGGAAGCCGTGAGCGTGGACGCGGCGGGGCAGCTCGATGCCCGCGGACATGAGGAACGCCGGCCAGTAGACGCTGTGGAAGCGGATGATGTCCTTGCCGATGATGTGGACGTCGGCCGGCCACCACTTCGCCAGAGCCTCCTCGTCATCGGGGTACCCGGCGGCGGTGAGGTAGTTCGTCAGGGCGTCGATCCACACGTACATCACGTGCTTGTCGTTGCCGGGCACGGGCACTCCCCAGTCGAAAGTCGTGCGCGAGATCGAGAGGTCCTTGAGCCCGGAGGCGACGAACGAGGCGACCTCGTTGCGGCGGGAGTCGGGCCCGATGAACTCCGGGTGGTCGCGGTAGAGCTCGAGGAGCCGGTCCTGGTACTTCGAGAGGCGGAAGAAGTAGGACTCCTCCTCCGTCCAGGTCACCTCGGTGCGGGTCTCCTTGGACAGGCGCACGCCGTCGACGACCTCGGTCTCGTCCTCGGTGTAGAACGCTTCGTCGCGCACCGAGTACCAGCCGGAGTACGAGTCGAGGTAGATGTCGCCGGCCTCCTCGAGCCGGCGCCAGATCGCCTGCGAAGCCGCGTAGTGGTCGGGGTCGGTCGTGCGGATGAACCGGTCGAACGTCGAGCCGAGGGCCAGCTGGGTGTCGCGGAAGTTCGTCGCGTTGTCGTCAGCGAGTGCCTTGGGCGTGATGCCGAGCTTGTTCGCCGCCTGGAGCATCTTCAGACCGTGCTCATCGGTGCCGGTGGCGAAGAACACCTCGTGGTTGTCGAGGCGCTTGAACCGCGCGATGGTGTCGGCGGCGATGTACTCGTATGCATGCCCGATGTGGATGGCCCCATTGGGGTAGGCGATCGCTGTTGTCACGTAGTAACCCATAGGTCAATCAGTCTAAGGGACGCGCGGCGGCGGGTCGGACGGTGTC
>NZ_SCMW01000085.1:0-8472 GCF_005502845.1 Brevibacterium sp. 2SA
CTCTCCGGCGCGCCCCCGTCGAGGAGCCGGACCGCCTCGGCGGACATCGCGTCGATGTCGGCGTCGACGACGGTGACGTCGAGCAGATCCGCGCCGGGGAAGTCGTCGATGCCGACGACAGCCGGCCACTGGTCGAGGCGGCGACTGGCGTCGATCGCGCCCTTCGTCACGGTCGCCGAGAGCGTGATGAGCGCGGTCGGGGCGGCCCGGGAGCCGAGGAGGGCGGCAACGACGTTCTTCGCGCTCGCCTGGTCGTGCGCATCCTCGTCGAGGAAGGCCCGCCACCCGATGTCGCCGCGGTCGCCGAGGACCTCACGGATGCCGGCGAGCCGGCGCTTCTGCGATTCGAGATGGGCCCGATCCCCGATGACGCCGATGCTGATGTGGCCGTGGCGGACGAGCTGTTCGGCAGCGCGCCGACCGGCGTCGACATCGTCGGCGGCGAGCGTGACGATGCCCGGCCCCGTGACCGCCGGGTCGAGGGAGACGACGGCCATCTCGCCGGTCATCGCCGAGGTGGGACCCCGGGAGATCGTCGCATAGATGCTCGCCGACTCCGGCTGGGAGCAGACGACGCAGATGCCGGACATGTCACCGCTGAGGCATTCGTCGACGAAGGTGCGCTCGAGCTCGGCGTCTCCGCCGGTGACGGTGACGACGGTCCGCAGCCCCCGCTCGGCGAGGTCGGCTTCGAGCCGGGCGAGGAGGCGGACCTGGAGGGGGTCGTCCATGTCGGAGAGGACGACTCCGATGTAGGGTGAGCGGCTGCCTTCGCGCAGGCGCCGGGCCGCGGAGTTGAGGCGGAAGCCGAGCTCCTCGGCGGCCGTCTCGACCTTCGCGGCCGTGGCGCTGGCGACGTGCTTCTCCCCGTTGAGCACGCGGGAGGCGGTCTTGATGCTCACACCGGCGCGCTCGGCGACCGTGGCCAGTGTCGGCCGGTCGTTCTGCTTGCCCATGTGTGCGCCTTCGAAACGGTCCGGTGCCTCGACCCCGGCGACCGCCCCGGAGTGGGCGGCCGTGGGATCGATATTAGCGGCACCGCCGAGCCCCGCCCAGTGTCACCGCGGCGGTCACCGCCGGGGAACACCGGCCGGGATCAGCGCCCCACCGGGTTGCGCATCGTGCCGGCGAAGATCAGCGAGTCGGCCTGGTTGCCGATGTCGACCATCTCCTTCGTGTTGCGCAGCTGCAGCCGGTTGAGGCACGAATGCTTGAACCGCGGCGCCCGCAGATCGATGTCGCCGGCGATGCCGCGTGCCACCTCGGCGTGCTCCCCCTGATATGCGTCGAGGACCTCGGCGACGAGAGCCCAGAACCGGGAGGCCTCGAGCAGTCCGTCGACGTCGAGGATCCCCGCCAGGTGCCGCAGCACCCCGTCGAAGACATCGGTGAAGATCGCGAGCGCCTTCTCCTCACCGGGAACGACCGCGCGGATCCGCTCGACAGCGGGCGGCAGCTCTCCTTCGCCGAGGTAGGCGACCTCCTCGCCGATGTCCTTCATGAAGACCCCGGTGACGACCTCGGCGTCGAGGATGAGGATGAGATTCTCCCCATGCGGCATGAACACGAGATCATGGGCGAGCAGCCCGTGCACGAGCGGCTGCAGATACGCCCTCAGGTAGGCCCGCACCCAGTCCTCTGCGCTCAGTCCCGAACGGCGGATGAGGTGGGAGACGAGGGATTCGCCGAGGTGGTCGCGATGAAGCAGGGCCGCCATCGTCATCGTCCGCTGGCCGTCGGTGAGCAGCGGCAGCGGGTTCTCCCGCCACAGCCCGGCGAGCATCTTCCGGTGCGGGTTCGTCGCGCGGGTGCGGTGGTAGACATCGCCGGTGTAGCCGATCGCGCTGCGTTCGCGCAGCAGACGGAACCCGGCAGCGGCGAACGCCTGATCACCGTCGACGAGGCGAGCGACCCAGTCGTTGATCGCGGGGGTGTCGCGCATATACGTCGGTGAGAGTCCGCGGAGGAACCCCATGTTCTGCACCGCGAGGGCGACCTTGACATAGGGTGCGCCCGGACGCGAATGGTTGAAGAACGTCCGCAGCGACTGCTGCGCCTGGTGGTCGTCGAGGCCGGGCCCGAGCGGGATGAGTCCGCCGCGGGCGATGTCGGCGGCGAACGTGATCGCCAGCCGGTGGTCGGCCTGCCACGGATGAACCGGCATGAGGTGCACGTCCTCGAGGCGTCTGCCGACGGCGGCGAGTCGGCTGTCGAAGAGCTCGCGTTCGTCGTCGCTGAGAGTCCACGCGAGGTGCCTCTCCTCATCGAGTCCGTCGCCCAGCGCCAGGTGCGACTGCTCCCGGTCGACGGCGACCCAGTCGAGGCGGTTGCGTCTGCCGGTCTCCGGCGCCCACCTGCGGTAGTCGCGCAGTCCGAACCCGATGCGCCCGTTGTTCGCGATGAAGCCGGGGTGGCCTTCGGTCATCGCGGCCTCGATCGTCTGGAAGTCGGCATCGGCGAGCGCCGCGGAATCCGGGCGCTCACCCCTGCGCGCCGCAGTGAGCTTGAACGCGCTGCCGGCCACCGTCGAGGCGAGCTCCTCGAGGTACGTCGAGATGAGGTCCTCGGGCACGCCGAGGCTGTCCTGGAGTTCGAGGACGAATTCCTGCGCATCGAGGTTGACCGCCCGCCCGTCCCGGAACCGCGAGATGCTCGCGTCATCGATGACCCAGTGCTCGAGCGGGAGGACGCGCGCCTCGAAGGTGTAGTGGATGACGGGGGCCGCCGGGTGATCGTCCGGTCCGCTTCCCGGGCTGTCGGGGTCGCCCGGGATCGTCAGCACCCACGCGTGCTCGCCGGCCTCAGGGTTCTGGCTGGGGGCGATGAGCCGTTCGTGGGCGAACTCGGCGATCGACTTCGCGACGAGATGGCGGCTGACCACGGCGAATGCCTCAGGGGTGAGGTGGGCATAGTCGTCCTGCGTGAGAGGCTCGGGGTCGCCCTCGCCGAGGCGTTCGCCTTGCCGATCTCGGTCGCCGTCGCCTGCCTCGTCGTCTCCGCCGTTCCCGGTGACGCCGGCTCCGGCGATGAGCCGCCCGAGGCGGCTCGTCGCGAAGTCCGTGCGGGTGCACGTGCTCACGAGCGCGGTCTTCGTCGTCTCCCCCAGCGGCACCTCCGCCTCGGCGATGACGCGGAAGCCGGCGGCTGCGTTCTTCGCGTGGATCGCCGGATTCCCGACGTCGGGTTCGACGACGACTCGGCTGGCCCCGCGTCCGCCCTGTGAGTGCGGGCGCAGGCAGAAGTCGATGACGCGCGCCATGACGGCGTCGGTGAGGCCGCTGCGGGTCCGGCCCTGTGGTGGAGCGATGAGGAGGTGCATCCCGATGTCGCCGGGCTCCTCGGCGATGACCGCGGTGGGGATGAGCAGCGACGGTGCATAGGTCTCGACGTAGAAGGCCGGCGCGCCGTCGATGAGCCCGATCCAGCCGTTCTCATCCGCCGAGGCGCGGATCGCCTCGAGATAGGACCCCACGGCCTGTCGGTCGAAGTCGGTCATCTGCCAGAAGTGCGAGCGCGGGTGGGTCAGCCAGGCGTGGACCTCCTCGGCGTGGCCCTGCGGGTCGAGCGGAACGATCGAGATCGACCGGGCGATCTCGGCGGCTGCGGCATCCCCTGCCGCGGTCAGCGTGGTCGCGGCAATTCCGGTCGCGCGGCTGGTGCCGGGCGCGGGGCCGGTGTCGCAGTCAGTGCCTGCACCGGCCTCGTCCGTCGCCGTGTTCATCGTGTCGGTGCTCATGCGTGGGTCATCTCCTTCGTGCGATTGGGTTCGTCGGCGGCACGCGCGGTCTCCTCGGTGGTGCGGTCTGTCTCGGCGGTCGCCTCGGTGCCGGGAACCCCGAAGGTCTGGAACGCGATCGACCGTTCGATCGGATAGGGTTCACGACCGGTGACCTGGGACAGCACCACCGAGGCGCGCCACGGCCCGAACCCGAGGTCAGGACCCGTGACGCCGTGGGTGTGCTCTTCGATGCCGAGGGCGTGGATCGTGCCGGCCGCATTGACGGTGTAGTCGCGGCTGATGTCGAGGCGGCCCTCGCGATCGCGGTGGATCTCCGAGCCGAGCGGGCCGAGGAACGCCGGGACACCGGCGCGGTACCCGGTGGCGGCGACGACGGCACCGGCCGACCGGGTGAAGGTCTGCCCGAGCACAGGGTTGCGGAAGGTCAGCTCGTACTCCGCGGTCGCCTCGGCGGGGCGGGCGGAGATGAGCTCCGCATCGGTGGCGAGGGTCGTCAGGAGTCGCCGACCGCCGCGGCTGAGCCGGTAGAGCGTGTCGTGGATGTCGTCGATGAGGTCCGCGCTGATGCCCTTGTAGAGGCCGCGCTGTTCGCGTCCGATCCGTCCGCGCAGGTCATCGGGCAGGGCGCGGAAGTGGTCGGTGTACTCCGGTGACGTCATCTCCAGGGTGAGCTTCGTGTACTCCATGGGGAAGAACCGGGGCGAGCGGGTGATCCAGTCGACGCTTACCCCACGGTCCTCGGCGTCCTCGATGAGGTCCCGGTAGATCTCCGCGGCGGACTGTCCGCTGCCGATGATCGTCACCGATCCCGCCGCGAGCAGCCGTTCACGGTTGGCCAGGTAGTCCGCGGTGTGGATGACGGGGCCGTTGCCGGCCGCTTCGGCGTCGCTGCTCGTCAGGGCCTGCAGCGCCGGGGGGAGGACCGGTGCGGTGCCGACGCCGAGGACGACGTGCTTCGCGCGGTAGGTCTCGATGTCGACGATCCGTCCGGAGGCGTCGGTCACCTCGGCGAGGATCCGGTAGACGCCGCCGTCATTGGTCACCGAGGTGACCGTCCGGTTCCAGCGCAGCGTCCCCAACTGAGCGGCGACCCACCGGCAGTACTCGTCGTATTCGGCGCGCAGCGGGTAGAAGGATTCGCGGATGAAGAACGGGTAGAGGCGCCGGCGGTCCTTGAGGAACTGGAGGAACGAATACGGCGACGTGGGATCGGCCATGGTGACGAGGTCGGCGAGGAAGGGCACTTGGATGGTCGCGCCTTCGATCATCATGCCCGGATGCCAGCGGAACTCCGCGCGCTGGTCGAGGAAGACGGCGTCGACGTCGGGCAGCGGATCGGACAGGGCGGCAAGCCCCAGTCCGAAGGGCCCGATGCCGATGCCGACGATGTCGTGGACGCGGGAGTCGGGGTTGTGCGTGTGGCGGTCGTGTGCGCCAGGGTCGTACCTGCCGGCGCTGTGCGCGTCGTGGTCGTGTGAGTTGTCGTCGTGTGCGGGGGACGGCGGTGCGGGTGTCACTGAGTGCTGAGCAGTCATGAGCGTTCGTTGCCTCCTTCGTCTGCGTCCCGGGGTCAACCCGGGTGCATTAGGGAAACCTACCCTAAGTACGACGAAAAATGCTGGACGAAAGCCCAGGTCAGAGGACTACAGGCGTGACTGCACGGTGTCGGAGGGGTGACGTCAGGCGCGAGTCCGCGCGGATCGCGACGGTCACAGACCTAACGAGAACCGCCGCAGAATTCGTCCTGTGACGCTCATCACAGCAAACGGCTGCGACCCCCGCAACGGGGGGTCGCAGCCGTTCGTCGATGTCGTCGTCTCCACTGCGGAGAGGGACGCAGCCGCACCTGGAGTTGGATCCCGGCCCCACCTCGGCGCGGACCGCTCAGAAGCTCACTGTGCTCAGCCGCTCACTGCGCTCAGGTGCTCACTTCGAGACGTAGTTCGGTGCCTCGACGGTCATCTGGATGTCGTGCGGGTGGCTCTCCTTGAGGCCGGCCGTCGTCAGGCGGACGAACTTGCCCTTGGCCTTGAGCTCGTCGATCGTGCGGGCGCCGACGTAGAACATCGTCTGGCGCAGTCCGCCGGTGAGCTGGTGGGCGACCTGCTTGAGCTGTCCGCGGTAGGCGACGCGGCCCTCGATGCCCTCGGGGATGAGCTCGGTGTCGGTGGCGATGTCGGCCTGGAAGTAGCGGTCCTTCGAGTACGACTTGCCCTTGCGGGGGGCCATCGCGCCGAGCGAGCCCATGCCGCGGTAGGCCTTGTACTGCTTGCCGTTGACGAAGATCAGCTCGCCCGGGGACTCGTCGCAGCCGGCGAGCAGGGAGCCGAGCATGACGGTGTCGGCGCCGGCGACGAGCGCCTTGCCGATGTCACCGGAGTACTGGAGGCCGCCGTCGCCGATGACCGGGACGCCGGCAGCGCGGGCGGCCTGGGCGGCGAGGTGGATGGCGGTGACCTGCGGGACGCCGACGCCGGCGACGACGCGGGTCGTGCAGATCGATCCCGGTCCGACGCCGACCTTGACGGCGTCGACTCCGGCGTCGATGAGCGCCTGCGCGCCCTCCTGCGTGGCGACGTTGCCGCCGATGATCTGGACGTGGGAGAACGCCGGGTCGGCCTTGATCGTCTTGATCATGTCGGTCACGCCGCGGGCGTGGCCGTTCGCGGTGTCGACGACGAGGACGTCGACGCCCGCCTCGGCGAGGAGCCCGGCGCGCTCAAAGGCGTCACCGTAGAAGCCGACGGCCGCACCGACGCGCAGACGACCTTCGGCGTCCTTCGTCGCGAGCGGGTACTCCTCGGTCTTGACGAAGTCCTTGACGGTGATGAGGCCCTTGATGACGTTGTTCTCGTCGACGAGCGGGAGCTTCTCGACCTTGTTGTCGGCGAGGAGTTCGAACGCCTTCTCCGGCGCGACGCCGACGGGGGCGGTGACGATCGGCATCGGGGTCATCGTCTCGGCAACGGTGCGCGTGGGGAATTCGCTGCGGGAGACGAAGCGGAGGTCGCGGTTGGTGACGATGCCCAGCAGCACGTCGTTCTCGTCGACGACGGGCAGGCCGGAGATGCGGTAGCGACCGCAGAGTTCGTCGAGTTCCTCGAGCGTCTTCTCCGGCGTGATTGTCAGCGGGTCGTTGATCATCCCGGACTCGGACCGCTTGACGTAGTCGACCTGGTCGGCCTGGTCTTCCTTCGACAGGTTGCGGTGGATGATGCCGAGTCCCCCGATGCGGGCCATGGCGATGGCCATCCGCGATTCGGTGACGGTGTCCATGGCCGCGGAGACGAGCGGGATGTTGAGCTCGATCTCCTTGGTCAGGCGCGTCGTCGTCGAGGCTTCCGAAGGAATGACGTCGGTGTCGCCGGGCAGGAGCAGAACGTCGTCATACGTGAGCCCAGTGAGAGAGAACGGATCGTTTGCGGGCTCGAGGTTCCCCATGAGACCAGCCTTTCGACGCGGAGAGATCAGTTGATCAATGGTATCGAAGGGGCATGTGGACGATCCACAGTTTCAACTACCGCGGGCTGTGAGAATGGACACCTCGCCGAGGCGGTCGGACGGGAGTCCCGGTCAGCTCACCGAGGCGACCGGACGGGTGCCCTGGTCAGCTCGCCGAGGCGGTCGGACGGTGCCTGACCCAGTCTCAGCGGCCGGCGCCGACGGAGCGGGCGAGGTCGAGCGTCGAGGCCTCGGAATCGTCGAGGTGGATGCGCAGCAGCCCTTCGGCGCCCTGCCGGTCACCCGACTTGATCTTCTCGAGGATGTCGCGGTGCGGGTTCGCCCAGTGCGAATGGTATTTGCCGGGCTCCGGGGAGCGGGAGAACGTCGTCGACAGCCGCGCCATGAGGTTGAGGTAGAACTCGTCGAGCAGCGGCGAGCCGAGCAGACCGACGATCGCCCGGTGGAACGACGCCGAGTGCTCCTGGGCATCGGTCCAGCTCTCGTTCTCCGGGGCGGTCTCGGCGCGGACGACGGAGGCCTCGACGGCGGCCATCGCCTCGTCGGAGGCGTCCTGGGACTCCTGGACGGCGCGGATCTCGAAGACCCGGCGGGCCCGGTAGAGATCCTTGAGCTCGTCGATGCCGAAGGTGCGGACGAAGAAGCCGCGGTTGGGCTCCTGGGTGAGCAGGCCGGCATGGCGGAGCAGACTGAGGGACTCGCGGGCGGTGTTGCGCGAGACGTTGAATTCCTTCGCGAGCGCACCATCGCGCACCGGTGACCCCGCAGGGTACTCACCGTTCGTGATTCGGGTCCGGACCAGGGCGACGATCGCCTCAGAGGTGCATCCGGGGGCGTTGGGACTCATACCTCCAGGCTACCGTGTCCGTCTCATTTCCGCGTCGCCGACCCACTACGCCTGCCGCATCCCCTGTCCCGCGCGGTCGAGGTCGAGCCCGGTCGCGAAGTGCCGGGGGCGGCCGGTCAGCGGGTCGGTGAAGTCGATCGTCGCAGCGAGCAGCTGGAGCGGCGCGGAGAAGTCGTAGGGGTCGGGGCTGCGATCGACCGGGTAGACCGGATCGCCGAACAGCGGCAGCCCGAGGGCGTTCATGTGCACACGCAGCTGGTGGGTCTTGCCGGTGAGCGGTGCGAGCCGGTATTCGCTCACCCGCCCGGCCCCGTGACCGTGGGCTTCGATCTCGCCGAGGTGGTCGATGCGGCTGATCGCATTGACCTCCCCGGGCACCTCGATGACCTGCCGTCCCCCGGCAGGCTTGTGAAGGCGGGTGCGT
>NZ_SCMW01000086.1:0-8145 GCF_005502845.1 Brevibacterium sp. 2SA
ACCCCGCCCTCGTCTCCCATCCCCGACAACCCGAAGGGCGCTCAGCCACGCTGCGTGGCCGAGCGCCCTCCGAATTGCTGAAACGGGTCGGCTACCAGATGCTCACGCGCTGCTCGGGCGCGAGGTACATGCCGTCGGACTCCTCGACGCCGAACGTGTCGTGGAAGACCGTCATGTTCTTCACGACCTGGTTGCAGCGGAACTCCTCCGGCGAATGCGGGTCGATGCTCAGGCGGCGGATGCGCTCCTCGGTGCGCATCTTCGCCCGCCACGCCTTGGCCCACGCGGTGAAGAACGAGGCGGCCTCCTCCGGCGAGGGGGCGCGACCGAGTTCGAGTTCGAGGGCCTTCCACCCGATCGACAGACCGCCGAGGTCACCGATGTTCTCACCGACCGTGAGCGCGCCGTTGACGTGCTGTGAGGCCTCGAGCCCCGCGGGCACGAGCGCATCGTACTGGTCGATGAGCGCTGTCGTCCGCTCCTCGAAGCGCTCGCGGTCCTCGGCCGTCCACCAGTCGACGAGGTTGCCGTCGCCGTCGTAGCGCGAGCCCTGATCGTCGAAGCCGTGGCCGATCTCGTGGCCGATGACCGCGCCGATCGCCCCGAAGTTCGCCGCGACGTCACCGTCGGCGTCGAAGAACGGCGGCTGGAGGATCGCGGCGGGGAAGACGATCTCGTTCATCACCGGATGGTAGTACGCGTTGACCGTCTGCGGCGTCATCAGCCACTCGGTGCGGTCGATCTCCTTGCCGATGCGCCCCACCTGGCGGGCGTGCTCGGCGCGGGCGGCCCGCCGGACGTTGCCGACGAGGTCACCGGCGTCGACCGTCGCGGGGTAGTCGCGCCACACCTCGGGGTAGCCGACCTTCGGGGTGAACTTCGAGAGCTTGACGAGCGCGCGCTGCTTCGTCTCCTCGCTCATCCAGTCGAGCTCGGTGATCGACTTCTCGTACGCCTTGATGAGCATGGCGACGAGGTGGTCGATCGCCTCCTTCGCCGCCGGCGGGAACTCGGCGGCGACGTAGAGCTTGCCGACCGCCTCGCCGAGGAGGGACTCGACGAGCCCGACCCCGCGCTTCCAGCGCTCCCGGAGGGCAGGCGTGCCGGAAAGGGTGCGGGAGTTGAAGTCGAAGTCCTCCTCGACGATCTCGTCGGTGAGCAGCGCGGCGTTCGCCGAGAGCACCGACCAGCGCAGCCACGTCTTCAGGGTGTCGAGGTCGGTCTCAGCCCACACCGTGACCATGCCCTCGACGTACGAGGGCTGACCGATGATGACGGTCTCGAGCTCGCCGTCGGCATCGGCGGTCAGGGCGGACAGCCACGCATCGAAATCGAAACCCGGGCCGATCTCGCGCAGCTGGTCGACCGTGTACTTGTTGTAGGTCTTCTCCGCATCGCGCGTGGCCACTCGGTCCCAGTGGTGGCGGGCGAGTTCGGTCTCGAAGGCCATGATCTTCGCGGCCACCTCGGCGTCGGAGAGCCCTGCCGCGGTCCCGAGCCCGCCGAGCGCGGACATCTTCTGCACGTGCGCGAGGAACTTCGCGCGCACCTCGGCGAAGTCGTCGTTGAAGTAGTAGTCCTCATCGGGCAGGGAGATCCCGGCCTGGACGAGGTAGAGGGCGTAAATGTCGGAATCCTTCGCATCCGCGGTGACGTACCCGCCGAGCAGACCGCCGATGCCCTCGGTCTCGAGTCGGCCGAGGAGGTTCGCGAGCTCCGACTTCGATTCGGCGGCGTCGATCGCGGCGAACGTCGACTCGAGCGGGGTGACGCCGAGGCTGTTGATCCGCTCAAGGTCCATGAACGAGGTGAAGAGGTCGGCGACCTTCTGGCCTTCGGTGTCCGGCTCCTGCGGGGTGTCGGAGACGGACTCGATGATCTCGCGGACCTTCGTCTCCGCGGTGTCGAAGAGCTCGCGCATGGCACCGTCGCCTGCGCGATCGTCGGGGATGGTGAAGCTGTCGATCCAGCCGCCGTTGGTGTGGCGGAAGAGGTCGTCCTGCGGGCGGACGGAGCTCAGTTCGGCTGAGGCGGCGGCGTCCGAGGGCTCCGGATCGGCCGGTGCATTCGCAGTTTGTGATGTCATGGTGCAACAGTATCGTGACCGACGATGGGCATGGGCTGAGAAGTTCGCCGCGGGCCCGAGACCGCGGTGCCGTGGCGTCCGCGGGGCGATTGCGCCCATCGTGCCCGCTGAGAAGGAGGAGAAGTATGACCGCACCGTCCGTGGTGTTCGTGTGCACCGGGAACATCTGCCGCTCCGTGACCGCCGAACGCGTGCTCGAGCATCATCTCGAGGCCACCGGCGCCGAGGCGGTCGTCGACTCCGCCGGGATCAGCGACGAGGAGGACGGCAACCCGATCGATCCGCGGCAGGCGCGGGTGCTCGCGGCCGCCGGCTACCGCACCGACGACCACGTGGCCCGGCAGATCACGCCCGAGTGGCTGGCCGACCGGGACCTCGCCGTGGCGATGACCGCCCGCCATTATCGGGCGCTCGCAGCGATGATCGCCGACCTGCCCGCCGAGGTGCGTCCGGAGCTGCGGATGCTCCGCGAATTCGATCCGGAGGCCGGTGACGGACCCCGCCGAGGCGGCACCGGGGCCTCCCACGGAACCGGGCACCGCCTCGGCGAGGTGCCGGCTCCCGACGTCGCCGATCCGTGGTACGGGGGTCAATTGCAGGATTTCGAAGAAACTCTTGAGACAATGGAGAGGTCAGTGCCGGGAATCGCCGATCACCTGCACGCCAAGGCCGCGGAAACTCGGTGATCCCGCCGAGGGCCGCAGCGATGGTCCGATACTCCGACCGACCATGCGGTCGCCCACAAACCATGGCAAACGTTGAAGGAGAAACACGTATGACTCGCACACAGAGGTCTGCTCTCAGGCTCGTCTTCGCCGCGCTCGTCGTCGCCGCCATGAGCGTCTTCGCGGCCTCCCCGGCCAGTGCACACGACCAGCTGATCTCGACGAACCCCGAGGACGGGGCACAGCTCGACGAGCAGCCCAAGTGGCTCGAGATGGATTTCTCCGGTGAGATCCAGCAGGTCGGCACCGAGGTCAAGGTCATGGTCGACGGCACCGACGTCTCCGCAGGCGAGCTGACCACCGAAGGCAAGAAGCTGACCGTGGCGCTGCCCGACAACCTCAAGCCCGGGGCGTACAACGTCGTGTGGCGTGTCGTGTCCTCCGACGGCCACCCGATCTCCGGCGACTACTCCTTCACGATCGGCGACGCCGAGGGCGCCGGCGGCTCCGTCGAGCAGACGACGCAGGCCGGCCTCGGCGGCGCAGTCGTCGACAACCCCTCGGAGACCCCTGAGGAGCGCGGTCAGATCGGCGAATCGACGAGCGCTGACTCGGGCATGTCGATGCCGATGATCATCCTGCTCGCCGTCGGAGCGCTCGCGATCATCGTCATCGTCGTCCTCCTCATGCGCCGCAAGGCCCAGGGTCTGCCCGGCACGAAGAACGACGGAAACGGCACCGGCTCGGGTCAGTGAGCTGAGCCCGCCGCACCGCAGTTCCCCGGACGCATCGTCCGGGGAACTGCTGCATTCACCGGCAGATCCACCCGCAGCTCTTCCCTCGCCGAGGCGGCGGAACGGTCGTCGATCAAGGCGCAGTGCGGATAGCGGGCCGTGCACCGCCCGCTATCCGCACTCCGCCGTGATCCACGATGCGGACGGCGGTCGGACACTGGTGGCCGGTGCGCCGGATGGGTGGGGACGCGGGGTTCAGAGTCCGATCTGGGCGGCGATGCGGGTGCGGCGCTCGCCGCCGGCGATGACCTTCTCCCGTCGCGCCTCCCCGGATTCGGCCGCTGCCCTCCTGGCGGTCACCTCGGCGACGTCGAGGACGGCCTTGACCGAGGGAGTCGCCCATCCGGCCATCGCGATCTGCTGGACGTGCCCGGCGATCGCCGAGTTCCACGGTAGGGACGCCGACAGTTCGGGGAGCACCCCGGCGGCAGAGAGCAGTGCGATGATCGTGCCCGTGCGCGCATCCGGGCGCACGCGTCCCTCCATCACCGCCGCCAGCGTTTCGCACAGCTGCTCCTCGGGCTCGGGATCGACGACCCGCCACGACATCGTCGGGATGATGAAGAGGAACTTCGCGGTGTGCTGGGTGAGGATCCCGTGGTTGGAAAGCCGCACGAGGAGCACATCGTCGAGCCGCGGCAGCAGGACCGGGAGCACGTCGGCAAGCGGCCTAGCGTCCTGGCCGAGGAGCGCGATGACGTTGACGAACATCGGATCGTGGGGGCGCGGCACCTCGGTGGCGCGGATGAGCGGCGCATGCGGCTTCTCACCGGGGAGGACTTCGATGAACCCGGCCTCGATCATGTCGACGAGGAGACCGCCGGTGAGCACGCACTCGAGCGCCGGGGAGAGCTCCGGGATCTGCCCGCTCGGCGGCAGCAGGAGAAGCATGAGGTCCTCGGAGATGAGGAGGTCTGGGCGGGGCGATTCGGCAGTCATGGGCTCATCCTTGTCCGGAACGTCCCCGAAGCCGCGACGCGCCTTCCGCTGGGACACATTCCCTTGTCAGGCAGTGTAGCCCTCCGGCGTCGGAGAGTCAGTCGTCAGTCGCCACACGGAGGGCCTGACAGGACTCTTGCCGCCGACTTGTTTACTGTGTAAGGTGAAATTTCGTCCGGGTGGGATCAGAAATCCGGCAAATGCCGCATACCGCGATTACCTCATTTCATGACAGCGGTCAGTGCTGTCGTCTGCGACGAGTCCGAACCAGCGAAGGAGTGTCATTGTCATGCGCGCGATGAAAGTGCTCTCCATTCCCCACCGGCACCCGTACGTCGAGGCGATCACTGAGCACGCGGCGGTCACTCTGGTCCCTGCACCCCTTCCGGGCGGCGCCGATGCGCCTGCCGGGTACGCGCAATTCGATATGGACAATTGGATTTCCGGACAATTCGAGACATTCGATATCGTCCATGTGCATTTCGGATTCGAATTGGTTCCGCACGCAGTCCTGCGTCGCTTCGTCGACGACCTGCGCCGCCACGAGGTCCCGCTGCTCGTCACCGTTCACGACCTCGACAACCCCCAACTGCTGCCGGCCGGCCAGGCCGAATTCCATCGCCGCCTGGAGCTCCTCGTGCGCAGCGCAGCGCGCATCATCACGCTCACCCCCGGGGCGCAGGCGGAGATCGCCGACCGCTGGCACCTCGACGCCGAGGTCATCGCCCATCCGCCTCTGGGCAGTGGTCTGCCTGCGGGCAGAGAGGATGTCGGTAGTGATCGGGTCGGCACACCGGCGAGCGCGCCCGCGCGATTCGCGGTCGGAGTGCTCGTCAAGGATGCGCGGCCGAGTGTCGACCTCGACGGGATCGCCGCACTCGCACGGACGCTGCACCAAGATGACGAACTCCGGGAGGCCACGAGCCTCACAGTGCTCAGGCGGCCGGTGGTGCGCCAGGGCAGGGAGGCCGAGGTCGCGCGCCTGGCAGCTGTGCTCGCGGAGACGGGAATGCCTGCCCCGGTGGTCGCCGAGCGGATGAGCGACAGTGAGCTCGAACAGTGGCTGGCAGACCTCGACTGCCTCGTCCTTCCCTACAGTCACGGCACGCATTCGGGTCTGCTCGAACTCGCGAACGACCTCGGCACCATGGTGCTCCACTCACCCATCGGGCACCTGTCCGAGCAGCGGCCGGGGCAGAACATCTCCGTCGACTTCCACGACCGGTCCGCATTGACCGGCGCGCTGCGTCGGGCGGCGGAGCGACCGCCTCTGCGCCCGATCGCACCGGCAGCGCACCGCGCGGCGCTGGCCCGGGTGAGGAGCGCGCACACAGAGATCTACCGGGCCCTGGCGGCGATGAGCACAGCGGGGAGGGCAGGCGCATGAGGATCCTCGTCATCGCCGACTACCGGTACCCGCTGCGCGAACCGCTGCGAGGCGGACTGGAGACGCACGTGTGGACCCTCGTGCGCGAGCTCGAACGGCGCGGACACCACGTCACCCTTGCCGCGAAGTCCGGTTCCGACTTCCTGGAGAACTCGCCGCCGGAGCTCATCTATGACGACCTCGCCTGGCCTCCGGGCGCCCGCCGCAGCGACTCGTCGCTGCCGCGGGAGATCGAGGACCATCAGCGCGCCTCCCTCGAGGCGGTCATCGACTACCTCGCCGCCCATCCGACGCAGTTCGACGTTGTCCACAACCACGCCGTGAGTGCGCTGCCGCTGTCGCGCGCGGCCGCGCTCGACGTTCCCGTGTTCACCACGCTGCACACGCCCCCGCGCCTCGACCTCGTCAACACGATCGACCCCGCGCAGCGCGGCCGCGTCTTCACCGTCTCCGGCTACGCACAGGAGTCCTGGGCGAATGCCGGAGTCGACACCACGGTCGTGATGAACGGCGCCGATGCGACGGTCTGGCCGCTCGGTCCCGGCGGTGACCGCCTCTGCTGGTTCGGACGACTCGTCCCCGAGAAGTACCCGCATGTCGCAGTCGACGTCGCCAACCGCCTCGGCGCGAGACTCACGCTCATGGGGCCGGTCGGCGACCCGGACTACTTCGCCGACTACGTCGCACCGGCGATCGCCCGCTCGCACGGGCGGGTCGACTACCTCGGCTGCCTGAGTCAGCGGGAAACGGCGCACATCGTGGGAGGGAGCGCGGCTACATTGGTCACGCCGATGTGGAACGAGCCCTTCGGCCAGGTCGTCATCGAATCCCTGTTCTGCGGCACTCCCGTCGTCGCCCTCGATCGGGGAGCCTTCGGCAAGCTCTACCGCTCGGTGCCCGGGGTGACTCTCGTGCCGACGGCGATGTCGGACGACGAGCAGCTCGCGGCGATGGCCTCAGCCGCCCACGACGGTCTCCGGGCCGGGGGCGAGCGAGCAGGGATCGCCGCCCGGCGTCGCCTCCGGGACTACGCGGTATCTCACTTCAGCGTCAGCTCCGTCGCCGACACCCTGCTCGGGCACTTCGCCGCAGCGATCCGTGATCCCGAGCGGTTCGGGACCGTCTGGGAAGGGCGTGCGCCGGTCGATGAGGATGCCGTGGCCGCCACGACCTATGCCCGCACCGGAGCGGCCGGATGATCGGCTGGTACGTCCACCATCATGGGCACGGTCATCTGCGGCGGATGATCGCGGTGCTGCCGCATCTCGACGATGACGTCATCGTCTTCTCCTCACTGCCGCGGCCATCCGCTCTGCCGACGCCGCGATCGGGGAGCGTCACCTGGGTGCAGCTCGAGCCGGACACCGCGCCGGGAGTCGACCCCGCCGATCCCACCGCCGGCGGCAGTCTGCACTGGGTCCCGACGAACATCACGGGGCACGCGCAGAGACTGGCGACGATCGCCGGCTATGCCCCCGAGCTGACGGCCATGGTCGTCGACGTGTCGTGTGAGGTCGCGATGCTCTCGCGCCTCCTCGGCCTGCGGGTCGTCGTGGTCGCGCAGGCCGGAGAGCGCACCGACGTCGCACATCGGCGGTGCTTCGAACTCGCCGAGGCGATCATCGTGCCGCTGCCGGCTCCCACCGTGAGGACGGGTCAGGCGTATGCGGCGGCCGTTCCCCACGCCTTTCGGTTCTCGGCCACGACACGATTCACCGGCGGGATCTCAGCGACCCGACCGGTCCCGAGCGAGGGCGCGAGAGCGGGCTGTCTTCTCCTCGGCTCGCGCGGCGGCTCGACCCTCGACGGGGATGCGTTCGCGGCGCTGCGAGCGGGCAGTCGTCACTCGTGGTCTGCGGTCGGGCTCGACGATGCGACGTGGACCGCTGACATCCTTCCGCGGCTGCGAGCCGCGCGCGTGGTGCTCAGCAATGCAGGTCTCGGCGCGATCGCCGACGTGATGAGCGCCCGCACTCCGGCGATCTTCGTGCCCCAGACGCGCCCGTTCGGCGAACAGGACGCCAACGGTGTGCTGCTGCGAACGCTGGGGTTCCCCGTCCTCGCCGGCAGCGACGTCGGTCCGGATCTCGATGATGTGCTCGCCGAGGCGGCCGACCGTGAATTCCCCTGGGAGGCATGGCAGATCGGCGGGGCTGCGGAACGCGCGGCCGAGGTCATCGACGGAGTGTCCCAGCCCCCGACACGGGTCGCTGGGGGAGCGGGACGCTCGCTCGCCGCCCCGTCGGCTGCCTCACCGACCGGTCCGTCCACCCC
>NZ_SCMW01000087.1:0-8047 GCF_005502845.1 Brevibacterium sp. 2SA
AGACGGCACCCGGGGGCGTCGGCGAGGTGGGTGCAGCCGCGCGGGCACTCGGTGGTCGCCTCGGTGAGCTCCGGGAACGCCGCGATGAGACCGTCCCGGTCGACGTGGGCGAGTCCGAAGCTGCGCACGCCGGGGGTGTCGATGAGCCAGCCGCCGGTCGTCAGGGGCAGGCAGACGGCCGACGACGACGTGTGCCGACCGCGTCCGGTGACGTCGTTGACGTGGCCGGTGGCGCGATCGGCGGCGGGCACGAGCGCGTTCGTCAGCGTCGATTTGCCGACCCCGGAATGGCCGACGAGTACGCTGATGTGATCGGCGAGGCGACCGGCGACGGCGTCGTCGGAGAGCGTGCCGTCGTCGCGCAGCCCCGAGGAGACGATGTCGACGTCGGCCATCGAGAAGCGGCGCTCGATGTCGGCGGGGGAAGCGAGGTCGGTCTTCGTCACGACGATGAGCGGGGTGATCCCCGCATCGATCGCCGCGGCCAGCGCACGGTCGATGAGGCCGTAGGAGGGCTCGGGGTCGATGGTGGCGGTGACGATGCCCATGATGTCGACGTTGGCGACGATGACGCGCTCGGTCGGGTCGGTGTCGTCGGCGCTGCGGCGCAGCAGGGTGCGGCGCGGAGTGATCTCGACGAGGCGCGCGAGTGTGCCCTCGTCGCCCGAGGTGTCGCCGACGACCTTGACGATATCGCCGGGCACGACGGCCTGACGGCGCAGATGCGACGCCCGCACGGCGGTGACGGCACGGCCGTCCTCGGGAAAAGCGCCGGCATCGTCGGCGAGCACGATCCGATAGCGCCCCCGGTCGACGGCGGTGACGAGGCCGAGGGCCGCGGAGTCGTGGCTCGGGCGGTTCTTCGTCCGCGGCCGCGACCCTTTGCGGTTGGGCCGCGGACGATAGTCCTCGTCACGGAAGATGCGCGCCATCTCAGGCTCCGTGGCCCAGCATGTCCTCCCACAGGAGGGTGAACTCCGGCAGCGTCTTCGCCACGGTGCCGGCATTCTCGATGACGATGCCCTCGGTAACGAGCGCGAGGACGGCCCCGGCCATGACCATGCGGTGGTCGTGGTACGTGTGCCAGGTGCCCGCACCCGGTCGGGCTCCCGTGATCGTCAGCGCCGCGGGCTCTTCATCGACTCTCACGCCGAGGGCGGTGAGCTCGCGGGTCAGAGCCGCGAGACGGTCGGTCTCATGGCCGCGCAGATGCCCGATCCCGGACAGGTGCGAGGTGCCGGGAGCCACTGCGGCGACGGCGGCGACGACGGGGGTGAGTTCGCCGACGGCGGAGAGATCGAGGTCGACGGGGCGCAGGCGCTCGGGGCCGCGCACCCGCAGACCGTGCCGATCGAGGTCGACGGCCGCGCCGAACGCCTCGGCGATGCGGCGGAAGTCGTCACCGGCCTGGGTCGTGTGCACCGGCCACCCGGTGATCGTCACCTCACCGCCGGTGACGAGGGCGGCGGCGAGGAAGGCCGCCGCGTTCGACAGGTCGGGTTCGACGACGACGTCGAGACCGCGCGGCAGGCCGGGTTCGACGACCCAGTGCTCGTCCTCGGGTTCGCTGACGTCGACTCCCGCATCGGCGAGGACCTCGAGCGTCATGTCGACATGGGGTCGGCTCGGCACGGCCTGCCCGGTGTTGCGCAGCTCGAGTCCCAGCGGCATCGCCGGAGCCGCGAGGAGCAGACCGGAGACGAACTGGCTCGAGGCGCCGGCTGCGATCTCGAGGTGACCGCCGCGCAGGGCGGATCCGGCATGGATCGTCAGCGGCAGCGAGCCTCCGGTCGCGGTGATGTCCGCGCCGAGGCGGGTGAGCGAATCGATCGTCACATCCATCGGCCGCGCCCTGGCCTGCTCGTCGCCGTCGATGACGACCTCACGACCGGTGGCCGCGGCGATCGGGGGCACGAAGCGCATGACGGTGCCGGCCAGCCCGCAGTCGACGACCGCGGGCCCGGCGGTGGCCGCGGCGGAGAAGTCGATGGGAGTCACGTGGAGTGCCCCGTCGACCTCGGTGATCTGCGCGCCGAGGCTGCCGAGCGCGGCGATCATCAGCTGCGTGTCCCGGCTGGCGAGCCATCCGCGGATGACGGAGTCGGACTCCGCGAGGGCGGCGAGGACGAGATAGCGGTTGGTCAGCGACTTCGAACCGGGGACCGTGACGACGGCGCTGACCGCGTCGGGCGCCCTGGGCGGACGCCAGTCGCCGGTGACGGGCAGGGGAGGCTCAGTCGACGCCAAGGGCACTCATTGCCTGCTTCGACGTGTTCTCGACCGAGGACCAGAGGTCTTCGGCGGCATGCTGTGTGCGCCACCACAGACCCGGCTTGCCGTCGGTGTCGACGCTGGCGAGCAGTGCGCCGCCGAGCATCGAGGTGCGGGTGAGCGTGCGTTCGAGGCGCTCGCGCTTCTCCTCCTTCGACGTCGCCTTCTCCGCGGCGATGCGCTCACCGATCGTGTCGAGCAGATAGGTGCCGACGAGCACCGAGGCGCTGAGCCGGGGGAAGCGTCCGATCGCCAGCAGCGAGCCGGCGGCGACCTGGGCGGCACCGGTGGCCCGCGCGACCGTCGTGGCGTCGAACGGGATGTCGACGCGCTTGCGCGCCTGGGCGAGCAGCGGGCCGATCGAGGCGGTGGCCGCTTCGGGGTGCCGGAGACGGCTGATGCCGTTGCTGATGTAGCCGGCGGCGAGCATGGGGCGGGCGATGAGACGAATGGGAGACACAGGGTTCCTTTCTGCGACTGTTGTCGGGCATCTCACCCGCAAGCATAGCCGCTGTCAGGGAATATCGGGACAGCACCGAAACGTTGACAGGACAATGTGAATGACCGGTCGTGCGCCGCGCCCCACCAGGGGTCGGCAGGCGCTCGGACACAAGCCGGGTGAGGAGGACTTTCGTGAGTGCCACTGCCGTGTTGGAGAGAACGGGCGTACCATTGTCGGTGATGACCGAATCAGTCAAAGAAGTCGACGAAACCGAGGCCGAGCGCTCGGCCCGTTTCGAGCGCGACGCTCTCGAATACCTCAACCAGCTCTACGCTGCGGCGCTGAGGATGACGCGGAATCCCGCCGATGCCGAAGACCTCGTGCAGGAGGCGTATGCGAAGGCCTACGCCGCCTTCCACCAGTACACTCCCGGCACGAACCTCAAGGCGTGGCTCTACCGGATCCTCACCAACACCTTCATCAACAACTACCGCAAGAAGCAGCGCCAGCCGCAGGAGCACGGCAGCGAGGACATCGAGGACTGGCAGATCGCTCAGGCCGCGAGCCACACCTCCTCCGAGGGGCGCTCGGCCGAGCTCGAAGCCCTCGACCACCTGCCCGACTCCGACATCAAGGACGCCCTCTCGGCTCTGCCCGAGGACTTCCGCATGGTCGTCTACTACGCCGATGTCGAAGGCCTGCCGTACAAGGAGATCGCGGAGATCATGGACACCCCGATCGGCACCGTGATGTCGCGCCTGCACCGCGGACGCCGACAGCTGCGCGAGATGCTCGCGGAATACGCTGCCGACCGCGGCTTCGGCACCAAGGACGCCGAGGGAGGTGCGAAGTGAACAACGGAGACTGCTGCGAGAGCATGCGGGCTGAATCCCTCATGCGCATCTACCATTACCTCGACGGGGAGCTGACGACGACCGAGATCCGCGAGATCTCGGTCCATCTCGAGCACTGCCCGGCCTGCCACGACGAGTACGAGATCGAAGCGATGCTCAAGGAGGTCGTGCGCCGGTCCTGCGGTCGGGAGGAGGCTCCTCTGGGACTCAAGGAGAAGATCCGGCGGCGCATCGCCGTCGAGCAGGTGCGCTGGCAGCGCTGAGCGCACCGAGAACGAAGGCGGGGAGAGTCATGATGACTCTCCCCGCCTTCGTCGTGCACCCGGTGGTGCACTGAATTCTCAGCTGTTCGGACGCTTGCCGTGGTTGGCATTCGAACGACGGCGATCGCGGCGCTTGCGGCCTCGCTTGCTCATAGCGGTTCTCCTTCGATTGGACGGTTCATTGTTTCACGATCCCGTGACCGGGACCAAGTTCACGGCACGCGTGTGCTCACCAGCCGGTGCGGAGTCCCTCCGGCCGGTCTCAGGCGTCGTCGCCGATGACGTCGCGCACGCCCAGCCACGGGAACCACCCGCGATGGAGGACGAGCCAGGCGAGCAGTCCGTACCCCTCCTGGGCGGGCAGCCGGTCGTGGGAGGAGGCGAGTTCGCGCTGCCACACGGGATGGCCGTGGAGCGGCGTGAACGTGTCGACGTAGGCGATGCCGCGGCGCTTCGCGACATCGGAGAAGCTCGTGTTGAGTTCGGCGATCCCGCGGTTGCGGTCGGACCCGTGATCCGGGGGAGGGCCGATGACGAACGCGGAGACCTTCCGCGACAGAGCCTCGTCGAGGACGTTGGCGACGTCGAGGCGGGCCCGGGCGACCGAGCGCCCGGAATCGAGGTCACCGGTGCCGAGGGCGAGGACGAGGCGGTTGTCGCCCTCGGGGCTGAAGCGCAGGGACGCCTCGGCCATCGCCCGCGAGTGGAGGCCCGCGGAGTCCTCGCTGCCGACGGCCAGGGGGTAGACGCGCAGGCCGGGCAGACTCGGCAGAGTCCGTGCGGTGACTCTGCCGACCCAGCCGAGACCGCGGCCATCGCCGTGGCCGGCGACCAGGGGGCCACCGACCACGGCGATCGTCGTCGAGGTCTCCGAACTCACTTCTGGAGGACCCGCCCGACGACCTCCTGCTGCTGGAGTTCGTGCACGTTCTTCAGACCCGTCGCCGTCGACGCCGAGGCGGGACGGGAGACGAGGGTGAGATCGCGCCCACCGAGGAGGGGAGTGAGGTTGAGGGCCATGAACGGCCACGCACCCTGGTTCTCCGGCTCCTCCTGCGCCCACACGAGCTGGGCATCGGCCGGGTAGCGGTCGAGCACCGCGGTGATCGCCTCTTCGTCGAGCGGGTAGAGCTGCTCGACGCGCACGAGCGCGGTCGTGTCGTCGCCGTTCTTCTCCCGCTGCGCGAGCAGCTCCCAGTAGAGCTTGCCGGAGACGAGCACGACCTTCTTGACCTTGTCCGCGTCGACGGCCGGGTCGTCGATGATCGCCTCGAACTTCCCGGAGGTGAAGTCCTCGGGCGAGTTCGCCGCCGCCTTGAGGCGCAGCATCGACTTCGGGGTGAAGACGATGAGCGGCCGCTTGTTCGGCGTCAGCGCGTGACGGCGCATGAGGTGGAAGTACGAGGCACCCGAGGACGGGTAGGCCACGGTCATGTTCGACTCCGCGCACAGCTGGAGGTAGCGCTCGATGCGCGCCGAGGAGTGGTCGGGTCCCTGACCTTCGTAGCCGTGCGGGAGGAGCATGACGACACCGGAGTTCTGCTGCCACTTCTGCTCGGAGGAGGAGACGAACTCGTCGATGACCGACTGCGCCCCCTGGGCGAAGTCGCCGAACTGCGCCTCCCACGCCACGAGGGCGTCCTTGCGCTCGACCGAGTAGCCGTACTCGAAGCCCACGGCCGCGTACTCGCTCAGCAGCGAATCGTAGACGTAGAACCGGGCCTGGTCGTCGCTGAGGTTCTGCAGCGGCGTCCACTCGTTGCCGTTGACGGAGTCGATGAGCACGGAGTGACGCTGGACGAACGTGCCGCGGCGCGAATCCTGGCCGGCCAGACGGACGGGGACGCCGTCCATGAGGAGCGAGCCGAAGGTGATGAGCTCGGCGAAGCCCCAGTCGATGCCGCCGTGCAGCGCCATCTCCTTGCGCTTCTCGAGCAGCGCGCGCAGCTTCTTGTGCACCGTGAAGCCCTCGGGGATGTCGACGAAGGCATCGCCGATGCGGGTCAGCGTCTCCGTGCTGATCGCCGTCGAGACGTCGTTGAGCGCTTCGATGTCGCTGGGCTGATGCGGGGCGTTGAACGCCGAGCCCTTGCCCGAGCCGGACTCCGCGGCCTTCGTCTCGGCGAACGCGGACTCCAGCTTCGACTGGTAGTCCTTGAGCGCCTCGGCGGCCTCATCGTCGGTGATGCACTTCCTGCCGACGAGAGACTCGGTGTAGAGCTTGCGCACCGACCCCTTCTTCTCGATGAGGGAGTACATGAGCGGCTGTGTCATCGACGGATCGTCGCCCTCGTTGTGGCCGCGGCGGCGGTAGCAGACGAGGTCGATGACGACGTCGCGGTTGAATTCCTGGCGGTACTCGAAGGCGAGGCGGGCCGCGCGGACCACGGCTTCGGGGTCGTCCCCGTTGACGTGGAGGATCGGGGCGTTGATCGACTTCGCGATGTCCGTGCAGTAGAACGACGAGCGCGCCGAAGCGGGCGGTGTCGTGAATCCGACCTGGTTGTTGATGATGATGTGGATCGTCCCGCCCGTGCGGTAGCCGCGCAGCTCGGAGAGGTTGAGCGTCTCGGCGACGACACCCTGACCGGCGAAGGCGGCATCACCGTGGACGAGGACGGGAAGCACGGTGAAGCCGGACTCACCCTGGTCGATGACGTCCTGCTTGGCGCGCACGATGCCTTCGAGGACGGGGTCGACCGTCTCGAGGTGGCTGGGGTTCGCGGCGACGTAGACGTTCGTCGAGTTGCCCGAGGGCGAGGTGAACGAGCCCTGCGTGCCGAGGTGGTACTTGACGTCTCCGGAGCCCTGGACGCTGTCGGGTGACATCGTGCCGTCGAACTCGCGGAACATCTGGGCGTACGACTTGCCGGCGATGTTGGTGAGCACATTGAGCCGACCGCGGTGGGCCATGCCGATCGCGACTTCCTCGAGTCCGGCGTCGGCGGACTGGTTGAGGACCTCGTCAAGGAGGACGATCGCGGACTCGCCGCCTTCGAGGCTGAAGCGCTTCTGCCCGATGTACTTCGTCTGCAGGAACGTCTCGAACGCCTCGGCGGCGTTGAGGCGGCCGAGGATGTGGCCCTGCTCCGACCGGGTGAACTCCTGGTGGGGGACCTCGATCTTCGCCTGGAACCAGCGGCGCTGCAGCGGGTCGGCGATGTGCATGTACTCGAAGCCGATCGTGCGGCAGTAGCTCTCACGGAGCAGGCCGAGGATGTTGCGGAAGGGCATCATCGGCTTGGCGCCGAACCCGCCGGTGGGGAACTCGCGCTCGAGATCCCACAGGGTCAGTCCGTGCTGGTTGATGTCGAGGTCCGGATGCGAGCGCTGCCGGTAGACGAGCGGATCGATGTTGGCCATGAGGTGGCCGCGGGTCCGGTAGGCGTCGATGAGCTCGATGACGCGGGCGGTCTTGTTGACGTCGTCCTGGTCCTCGGCGGAGACGTCGGGCACCCAGCGCACCGGCTCGTACGGCAGGCGCAGGGACTCGAAGACGTCGTCGTAGAAGCCGTCCTCGCCGAGCAGGTAGCCGTGGACGAGCTTGAGGAACTCGCCGGAGCCGGCGCCCTGGATGACGCGGTGGTCGTACGTCGAGGTCAGGGTCAGCACCTTCGAGACGGCGAGGTCGTTGATCGTGCGCTGGCTCGCCCCTTGGAACTCGGCCGGGTAGTCGAGTGCGCCGACGCCGATGATCGCGCCCTGGCCCTTGGTCAGCCGGGGGATCGAGTGGACGGTGCCGATGCCGCCGGGGTTCGTCAGCGACACCGTGGTGCCGGCGAAGTCGTCAGCGGTGAGCTTGCCCTTGCGAGCCTTCTCGACGAGACCGTCGTAGGCGTCGACGAACTGGCGGAACGTCAGCGTCTCGGCGGCCTTGACATTGGGGACGAGCAGCGAGCGCGTGCCGTCCTTCTTCGGCACGTCGATCGCAAGGCCGAAGTTGATGTGGGCCGGGGAGACCATCGCCGGCTTGCCGTCGCGCACGTCGTAGGAGACGTTCATGCTCGGGAAGTTCTTCAGCGCCCGGATCACGGCGAAGCCGATGAGGTGGGTGAAGGAGACCTTGCCGCCGCGGGTGCGCTTGAGGTGCGAGTTGATGACGATGCGGTTGTCGATGAGCGCCTTGGCCGGCAGGGCGCGCACCGAGGTCGCCGTCGGCACCTCGAGCGACTCCTCCATGTTCTTCGCGATGAGCTTCGCGGGGCCGCGCAGCGGGG
>NZ_SCMW01000088.1:0-7893 GCF_005502845.1 Brevibacterium sp. 2SA
TATTAGTTCACTCGCTGCGCTCGCTCTCCAGATCAGCCAGGCAAGCCTGGCTGGACGCGAATATGCCGCTGCGCGGCTCGGACGCGAGGAAGCGGGTGTTACCTTTCCGTGATACTTAGATCATCGAAATAGGACGGTCAAACAACATCTATATGAGACCTGGTCTAAGTGCTACATCGAACTGGCGATCAGCCCCAGGTATGAAGCCGCGTTTTCCCACGTGGAGAAATCCCGTTGCCGGCCCCCGGCCGCGGCCGGCTCATGCGCGGTATAGACGACTGCCCTAGGGGAGCCTGCAGCGCTCAGGGAGATCTCTATCGCTCCTAGATACTCCCCTGTGGCAGAACGTAGGGGGCGGAGGCTGACAGGGAGCCGGGTCTCGCCCGAAGAGCTATGCATGAGCGCTCCGCACCATAGCCGGCTCTTCGGCGATCAGTCTCGTCAGGTTGAGCCAGATCGGCCGAACGTTGTGCTCGCCCTTCTCTGCCGTCATGCCTGCCACCTTAGCGTCCATTTCGGTGTTTACATAGACTAGTATATGTGCCAGTATATTTTTGTAAAGCCCGTCAGATCTTCCAGTTCACGGCGCTTATATCAGCAAGAACAGAGGAGACAACGATGACCATCGCCCCGCTTCCACCCACCCGGACCCTCGATATCTCCTTCCACACAGGAAGGACCCTCTACGGCCCCGCACCGGCGATCGCCACGGTCTGGAACGGAGGTGTCGACGTGCCAACGGAGTACCGAGCCGAACTGCTCACAGCGCAGATCGTTGCTGCCACATGCCTCGGCCTGAAAGCTGAGGTGGCATTCCTCAACGCGCACTCCACGCACCTGACCATCACCCACGCGCCACTAAGCGTGGCCGACCTCTCTCAGAAGCTTCTCCTGACCGAGTACGCTGGCCTGTTCTACATTCACCCATCACAAGCAGCCATGATCACCACACATGATCTGCCGATCGAGGACAGCAGCACACAGCTACAAAGCGAAGCCCGCCGGCTCCTTGTCTTCAACCTGGATCGGAACCCCGTGGCCATCGACGAGGCAGTCAAGATCCTGATGGACCAAACCGAACTCACTTCGCCACAGCTCAAACACATCCAGCGGACTGTCTCAGTCCAGGCCGGAGGCCGCTGGTGAACACATCGAGACTCAGTACTCCAGGCCCCGCCATGATCAGCGCTCTGATCCTCTCGTGGATAGGAATCTGCGGCCCCCTCGCGGATCCCCTCATCCAGACGCCTCCAAGCCCGGCGGTGTCAATGCACCAGCAAGATGCAACAACGCATGAACAGTCTTAGCAAGAGGTCACAATGCATCACAAGATACGCGCAATTTCCGCACTCCTGATCACGACCTTCGTGGTCATCTCCCCGGCAAGCCCTGCCACCGCGGCCGGACCCCTGACCGACCTCACCGGTGCAGAGTCTCCCGCGGCCATTGGACAAGTTGATCGCGAGGCGGTCCGAACGATCATTGAAGACCTCCACTCATCCCCCAGGCGCTCGAATGGCGCCTACGACCGATCAGCACAGTATGGAAGTTGGTCATCGAACATCGGCTCTGCCGACACAGCGTTCTGCGGAACGACTCGTGAGGACATCCGCAACCGAGATCTCGATGAGGTCCAGTACAAGGCAAACGACCGTTGCGCCGTCGACTCCGGAGTTCTCGAACATGATCCCTATACCGGCCGCAGCATCGAGTTCTCTCGCCAGCAGAGTCCTGCCCTCGAGGTCGAGCACATCGTTCCGGCCGAGTATCACTACGACATGATCGGCCACCGGCAGACTCAGAAGGAGCGCGAAGCCTTCTACAACGACCCTGAGAACCTCATTCTGGCAGACGCCTCATCCAACAGCTCCAAAGGCAGTTCTGGACCTTCCGAATGGCTTGTCCCAGACAACCCCAGCTACGTCTGCACCTACATCACTCGCTTTACCTATATCGCTGACAAGTACCACATGCCTGTCGATCCCGCTGATCAGCGAACAATGCTCCGAACCATCGACACGTGCGACAACACTGCGGAACCAAACTCAGCGGCCCTCGAACACAGCGTACCCATCACTCCCGGCTCCGGTCCTTACTGGCTGGCTCTGGCTGGACTGCTCGCCATCGTCGTATTCACCTACCTCACCCTCAAAAAGCGGGCAATACGGTAGCCGCACCAGAACCGGAGACTGACCAATGCTTCCTGAATTCACCAACTGAGCGGAGTAGGTTCCAATGTTCGAAGAACTGTTCTCATGGATTGACCCGCTCTTCGGCGGTATGTCCCCCCTCTGGCTGCTGGGGATCGGCTGCATAACGGCATTCGGGTCACTCACCTCTGCAATCCGATCGCTCCGCTCTTTACGTCGACGGAACATTCCTGGGGCCCTCGTCGCCGCGCTCTCAAGCCTGACCTTGCTGGCCATCGAATCACGCATCCCAGATGCCCTCAGGGACGTCAACAAGCAGCTCGCGGCCGAGGCAGGCCGTCCGGCGCTTGATTGGACCTACTGGGGCATTCAACAGCCCTCCCTGACTATCACCGCGGATCTCATGGACGCCCATGCTTCAGTCGGCCCAGCTATATATCTCCCACTTGCCATCGGCGCCGGCCTCCTGGCAATCTTCCGTCCCTCCTCATCATCAACTGCGATCGCAGGCTCTCCTGTGCTCGAGAACCGGACTGCTGACACCAGATCCCTCACCCTGAAATCTGTCATCGCGAAGCATGACGAACTCCTCAACACCTGGGACGACTGGCACAACGACCTAGACCTCATCGTCAACTTCTCCGCCTTCCATGACGTCCAACACGAAACCTTCGCTCGTACCGCGCTCGAGGCCCACCGTGCGGCCGAAGAAGCCCGGGCCAAAGCAACAGCCGGCGATGCCGCAAGCGTCAGGACGTACTCCACCGCCGTCGACGAGTTCGCAACTGCACTCAAAGAAGCCGACCACCAGGCCCGACTCCTCGGCCGGCACTCCATCGACCCTGTACTCAAACGGACGATGGATCAGGTCCAAATACTTATCGACACGTTCAGACACCCCTCCACCCCGGCCAATCAACGGCGTATCGCCCGGGAAGCCATCTACAGGGCCCTGGACCCGCTCATCGACACCCCCGCCAACATCGAGATCCCTGAACTGGAAACTCGCTTCAAGCACGAGCTCGAGCCGTCCCGAAGAGGAGACCTCTCATGAAACACGCTCTCACCAACCTCTTGCGCATGGGGTACCGCAACCGAGCTCGCATCGGATACTGGACATTCACCGGAATCGTGGAGCTCACGGCAGTCCTCTTCACCGCCGTTGCCGTGTCGATTCTCGTCATTGGGCTCGGCGTCACTATCTACCTCCTCCCGCAGGCCTCACCTGAAACCGCGGCTGAGCTGATCATCATTGTCGCGCCCATCATCGGACTCATAGTGGCCGCGCTCTATGCCCACCGCCGCATCAGCAAACAGCCACCGGCGCCAGCACTTGGGACAGAGTCCGTCCGTTCTCCCTCGGAAGCTCAACCCGTCCACGGTGCCCTCAAAGGCATACACCTGCGGTATCAACGTGATTACGAACATTGGGTGGCCGCGACAATCGACGATGACGAAGATATCGATTCCTTCGCCACGGCCCACTTCGAGGGCTGGAAGGCTCTCACCGGGCAACTTCCGTACGATCTCGTTGTCGAACACGAAGCTGCCCACGCCACCGCCGCCCTGGTCAACGGAGTTCCCCTCGTGGAGATCAGAACGAACCCCAAATCCCTCCATGGCCATGTCACCCCGGCCCATAAGCCGACCAATCGCGCACTTCCCGATGTGGCCTGGGCGATGATGATCGTTTCCAGTGCCTCGATCGTCTTCCAGATCGACACGCAGAAACCGCGGTACGGAGTCGATCTCGACACCGCACTGATGCTGGACTGCGCAGCCGATATCGTCTCAGGCGGAACGCACCCACAAGGCTATGTCGGACCACTCAGCATCGACTCGCTTATCAGGGAGGCCAGCAGCCGAGCTCGCACTGCCCTGAAAACCCACCAGGCCCTCTTCCACGACCTCCAGGACGCGATCCTGACCCATCACGTGTTGCAGGCGCCACAGATCCGCGCAATCGCCCATCGACACCTTCCCGGACATACCCGATGGCAGGACCGGCCGGACATAAGCGTGAATAGCCCGCTCCTAGAAGGTTCCTCTCTGCAGCAGTGACCGAGCAGAGGTCTCAGGGGACATACCGCCCTCAAATTTGCGGTATGTCCCCCATCTTCGCTTGCCAGGGAATATATCTGTCGATATATTTGTCTATGTTAGACACGTTTGAGGAGCTATTATGAATCACACCGCGCTTCGCATCGACACCGACGGAACCCACCGAACGGTGACCATTGGCAGCGACGACTGCCTCCCTCGTGAACTCGGCTGCGACTACATCGACTGCGTGGTCTTCACTCTCACGGCCACCGCCGAATCCATCGATGTGTGGGTCGACGACGAGGGGGCATTCAACCAGGAAGCCAACGTACTCGGCACCATCGCCCTCAAGGAGGTCTGTGGAACCAGCGCCACCGAGTACTTCGCCTACCAGCACGTGCTGTACGGTCCGCTCCTGATCACCGGCAGCGGGGAAGAACTCTCATCCATCTCCGAGGCAGCTGCGCGCGCCATCGCCAGCAAGCTCGAGACTTACCTCAACGCCAACCTTTGACCGGGAAGGAGGAGCAATGTGCAGCACTCACAGCATCGTTGCCCTTCCCCTCCACTGCCATGACTCCATCAAAGAATCTCTCCGCCTGTGTCAGACCCCGGCACTCTCCACCGCTTACATGCGTAGGAGAGGAGAACATATGTGCGACACCAATCGCCGCTGCCCGGGGTGCAACAGCCCCTCTGCCCTAAACCGACACAACTGGCGTCGACGCCAGAACCGCGGGGTACAGAAGGCACTGCGGAGCTGGGCCAACGATGAAGAGAACGTCAAGGATCCTGCGGTCCGCGATTTCGTTCAAAAACTTCCCCCAGGCAGAGCCAAGCAATGGGCCCAGGACGCCGGCGCTCCCACCTGGATCGCCCAACCAGCACACACCAACCCTCAGAAGCCCGATACCCCACCTCAGGGGCCTCGCTGGACGCCGTACAGCCACAACTACCCTCAGACACGAGCGGCGATCGCTACGGCGCTGTCGATACAGGGCAAGTCAGGGAAGGGACCTGAGGAGCGGCGACTGCTGACAGCGAAAATCGTCGATTCCACAGATCACAGCCAGGGAGTCAACGAAACCATACGGGTCGAATTCGCAGACGGAGGCGAAGGATTCTTCAAACCTCTCGCCGGACAGGAAATCGACAACGAGATTTCACTCGGCCACGAGTACTCCATGCAAGCACAGCACGAGGTCGCCACGTGGAAAGTGGCACAGCAACTGGGGACCAGGTACACCGACATGGTTCCGCCCACGGTGCTCAGGGAAGTCAACGGCGAATTGGGGACTCTGTCGAAGAAGTACCCTGGGGAAGACTTCAGCCCATTCACCGATCGCAACCAACTTGACCCTCATCAGGTTCACGACGCAGCTGTATTCGACGCAATCACCGGCCAGCGGGACAGACATCCCGGTAACACACTCGTCTACCGGCGAACCCCCGAGCACCTCGGAATCACGCTCATCGATCACGGCTACGGATTCACCAGGATCGGCGAATATGCCCACAACTTTTCAGTCTGGAGGATCTACCAGCAAGGCGAGAAGTTCACCAACGACAGCTCGCTCACTGAAGCTCACATCGAGGACCTCAAACGCCTCCGATCCACCAACCTCGACTTCCTCCGCGGAATCGTCCACCCAGACCGAATACTCGACCGGCTCACACACATCGACTGCATGATCGAGCTGAAGAAGCTTCCCCCCATTCCCACCAACGGTAGATTCTGAACAGAACAGGAGAACCAGCCATGAACAAGATCGTCACCATCGAACGCAAGCTGCAGTCCACCGGAGAGTGGGAAACCATGGGCGCCTTCTCCTTCGCCGAGGATGGAGCCATCGGCGAAATCCAGGGAGATCCCGAGTGGCTCATGGATCTCAAGTTCGTTGACCGGGAGGCCGGCGGACCCGTCACCCACGACTCTCACCCCGAGGCCTGGCTCCGTCAGCTGTCTCGTGAATACAACGGCCCGACACGGCGCCTCACGGTCGAGCCGAATCCTGAGGAGGTGTGATGGACACCGAACATGTCACTGAGCACCCTCTCGCCTCTGCCAAACGAGTAGTCGACTTTGCTCAGCACGTGAAGCAACGCTTGGCAGCTCGATACGTTCAAGAGCGTGCGGCCGAGGGAGGGCTCCAAAGACAACTCGCGGCAGAGCTCGGCACCAGCAAGTCGACGATCAATAGACTCGTCCACTCCGAGATCACCTATCGGCCTCAGAGCCAGGCCGAAGCAGGTGTCTGCGACGCAATCGAAGCTGCAGCCTGGGGAACTCCTCAGGCGATGAGAGAGAACTACATCGCGATTAGCGGCTCGATCATGTCCTGTCCCCGCTGTGGAGACCATAGTGAGGCTACTTGTCGGTTCTGCTCACAGTGCAGGTTTCCTTTCGACAGCACCTACCGCCCTCCTGCGGTAGCAACTCAGAAATGACATGATGGCTGCACCAAGGAGCCTCATGAATCGGTAGGGACCGCGCCATGTCTGTCGAGATTCTCCCACCACGCATCCTCTTTGACGGTGTCACAGGCATCGCCCACTACGAGACGATGCGATCGACACGTGTGGGCTCTTTCGAAGACCGTGCCGAGGAGATCATTCGGGAGCTCCTCGATGCCAATTACTCAGCGTGGTGCGATGCAACTGGAACGATGGGAGGACTCCCCGATCTCTGGATCTGGGAGTCCGACCCGTTTCTTCGTCAGACACCCATCCACTCTGAGGCCGCTCTACGGATGCACACAGCGCTGCAGACTATCGTCGCCAACTGCTCGCCGGCCTACGACTGGAAGACAAGGCCGGTGCACGAGCCTGCCGAAGCAGCTCTCCCCTGGCTCGCCACCCTCATCGACAACTAATCTATGTTTCACCGGCTCATGACACACTAGTCTGAACCGGCCGAGTTCACGTCCGGTATGCAGAATCTCTGCCGACCACGCGACATGGAGTTGCCGAATTGACCCACCGGATGCTCACCACGCTCGAGGCCTGTGATCTCCTGCGGATCTCTCGATCGACTTTTCTCCGGCTCCAAGCAGTGTGGACTCGCCACTCCCCTGTCCCCTTCCCCAATCCCATGCGCGTCACCTCGCAGCAGTTCTACTGGGACGAGGACGACCTCGTGAAGTGGAGGAGGGCCCACCGCAAGTGGCGCTACGCCGGGATCTTCTCAGGAGCAGGCTCCGATCTGATGACCGGCAGGCAAATCGCCGAAGCTCTCAGCATCCCCACTGAGCGCCTGCGCACACACCGGCAACGAGATAAGTTCCCAGATCCTGTCGACCAGGTCGGGCGCAGCCCTTTGTGGACTCGCCAGAGCATCAGAGAGTGGATCCTCAATGCTGAGGTCGTTTCCCGGACGGATCTGCTGCCGAAGAGAACTGACTGGCAATGAACCAGTGCAGGCCCCCATCGAACTGACCGTCGATGATCTCGGCGATCTCTGACGACGTGGACGGAATTTCAATGCCTTGATCTGTCAACCACTGCGCAGCTCGCTCAAGGCTCGTCCCCTCGAGGTAGCGATCGTAGCGTTCACACGCCATCACGGGTCCGGTGCCGGATGTACATGAGTGGGCTGTGTCAAGTTTCGTAGACGATCTCTTTGTGGATCAGGCGGCGATCGCGGCCTGAAGGGTGTAGTCGGCGCGCGCTTCGGCGGGCGTGCGGTAGCCGAGGCTCGAGT
>NZ_SCMW01000089.1:0-7419 GCF_005502845.1 Brevibacterium sp. 2SA
CGTCGTCTACTCCGACGAACTCACCGCCTCGACGGAGGGCCCGGCGCTGCCGCTGTCCGACCAGGTCGAATCCGCGAACGCGTACATCGGGGAGGGCCAGACGATCGCCACCGAAGAAGAGTGAGGACACATGAGTATGATCGCCTGCTGCATGCACGGCTTCGCCCCCGTCGACCGCGACGGCCTCGCCCTTCACGATGCCGACCCCACGGCCTGGCAGCACGTCACCGACACCGTCGCGGGTCTCGGATTCACCGCCCTCGAGATCGCCGACAGCCACATCCGACCCGCCGACCTCACCCCGCAGCGACGGACCGAGCTGGCCGCGGCAGCCGCCTCGGCGGGCATCGACTTCGCCGCCGTCCATGTCCAGCGCCGGTCCGTCATCGACCCCGCCCACGGCGAGGACAACCTCGCCTACGCCCATCGGACGATCGACGCCGCCGCGGAACTCGGCTGCCGGGTCTTCTCCACCGGACTCCACCAGCCCTTCACCCCCGCGCAGAAGCAGGCGCTGTGGTTCTGGACGGCACCGGGCTGGACCGACCCCGATGATCCCGAGGTCCGCGCGCTCGCCGTGACCCGGCTGCGTGAGCTCGGCCGTCATGCCGCCGAGGTGGGTCTGCCGATGTCGCTGGAGATGTACGAGGACACGTACCTCGGCACCGCCGCCTCCGCCGTCCGGCTCATCGAGGAGATCGGGCTCGACACCGTCGGCCTCAACCCCGACATCGGCAACCTCATCCGCCTCCACCGACCCATCGAGGACTGGCGGGAGATGCACGAGGCGACGCTGCCGTACGCGAACTACTGGCACATGAAGAACTACCAGCGCGACGAAGCCGCCGACGGCTCGTGGTTCACCGCCCACCCGACCACCCTGCGCGACGGCATCATCGACTACCGCGCGATGGTCGCCCGCGCCCTCGACCTCGGATTCGACGGACCGTTCCTCATGGAGCAGTACGGCGGCGACAGCCTCGGCGTCTGCGCGGAGAACCGGACGTATCTCACCGGACTGCTCGCCACCGCACGCCGCCCGACGAAAGGTGTCACCCCATGACCGGATCCGCCCAGCCCGGACCGGCGTTCCCCGCCCAGCGGACCGCCGTGCTCACCGGGGTCGGCAGCGCCAACGGCATCGGGCGGCACACCGCCCACCGGCTCGCCGAGGCCGGCTGGAACCTCGGCCTCATCGCCCGGCGGGAAGACGAGGCCACGGCACTCGCCGCCGAGCTCACCGCGGCACACGGGATCGCGGCACGCGGCGCCGGGGTCGACGTCACCGATTCGACGGCCATCGCCGAGGCGGCCGCCGCCTTCGAGTCCTCCCTGCCCCAGATCGTCGCGCTCGCGAACTTCGCCGGCGTCTCCTCCTCGGTGACCTACTTCGAGATCACCGACGACGAGTGGACCCGGGTCATCGCGAACAACCTCACCGCCACCCACCTCGTCACCCAGGCCTTCGGCCGGATCATGGCCGCCCACGGGCTCGGACGCATCGTCGGTCTCTCCTCGGTGACGGCGCAGAAGGGCGGCGGCACGTTCTCGAAGACCGCGTACGCGGCGGCGAAGGCGGGGATCATCGGGCTGATGCGCGGGGTCGCCCTCGAACTCGGTCCGCACGGGGTCACCGCGAACACCATCGCCCCGGGACCCGTCGACACCGACATCATGGGCGGCCCCCTCGACGACGCGCGCCGCGACGCGATGGGAGCGGCCACGCCGCTCGGCCGCATCTCCGTGCCCGAGGACGTCTCCGCGACCGTCGCCTTCCTCATCAGCGAAGGGGCCGGCCACATCACCGGCCAGACGCTGAGCATCAACGGCGGCCTCTACTTCCACTAGACCCCCCGATCCACTGGAGGATCAATGTCTGAGCACGTGACGTTCCTCGGCCTCGGCGCCATCGGCCTGCCCATGGCGCTGCGTCTGCACGACGCCGGTCTCAGCGTGACGGGCGTCGACCCGTTTCCCGACCCCCGCAGCCGTGCCGCGGCAGGCGGGCTGCCGGCCGAAGCGCAGCCGCAGTCGGCGGCGAGGGCCGACACCGTCATCGTCATGGTCGCCGACGGCGCGCAGCTCGAGGCCGCGCTCACCGGCGACCCGAGCGCCGACACCCCGGGACTGCTCGACCTCATGGCCGACGGCTCCGTCCTCATCATCATGAGCACGGTCGGCCCCGCGGCGGTCCGGACCGCCGCGGATCGGGCCGCGCACCAGGACATCTCCGTCCTCGACGTGCCCGTCACCGGGGGCATCGCCGGAGTGCGGTCGGGCACCCTGCGCCTGCTCGCCTCCGGTCCGCCCGCAGTCCTCGACTCCCGGCGGCCCGTGCTCGAGGCGCTCGGCACGATCATCGACTGCGGTGAGCGGATCGGCGACGGGCAGGCGTTCAAAATCGTCAATCAGCTGCTGTGCGCCGTCCACATCGTCGCCGCCGCCGAGGCCCTGTCCCTGGCGGATCGGCTCGGTCTCGACGAGGAGTCGGTGCTCGCGGCGATGACCGCCGGCGCCGGGCAGTCGTGGATGCTCGGTGACCGCGGACCGCGCATGCTCGAGGGCCTCGACGCTCCGGTGGCCAGTGCCGTGAGCATCTTCGTCAAGGACACGACGCTGGTCGCCGAGGTGGCGGCCGGATTCGACATCGACCTCGCCCTCCTGCCGGTGGCGGGGAGGAAGTTCGCCGAGGCGGCCGACGCCGGTCTCGCCCGCCGTGATGACTCCCAGGTCATCCGCACCTATGACCGGTGATGAGCGGAGCGACCGGGGCGCGGGTCAGGGCCTCGCCTCGGTGCGGCTCAGCGCCTCGCCTCGGTGAGTCTCAGCGTCCCGTCCACTCGTACGGGGTCTTGGCGATGAAGGCGCCGACGGCGTTGTGGAAGTCCTCGGATCCGTAGATCCGCTCGACGACGTCGGCGTCGTCGATCGACCCGCCGGAGGCCGCGAGGCGCCGGACGACCTCCTTGACCGACCACATCGTCAGGGGTGCGTGGCCTTTGAGCGTCTCCGCCCACTCGGCGGCCGCCTGGTCGACGTCATCGGTGATGAGACCGACGAATCCGGCGGTGAGCGCTTCGTCGGCCTCGATGAAGCGGGCGCGCAGCAGCATGTCGACGACCCGGCCGCGACCGAGCAGGTCGATGAGCAGACTCAGGGTGTCCCCGGACAGGCAGTTGCCGAGGGTCCGGGCGATCGGCACGCCGAACCGCGCGCGGGGGGAGGCCACCCGCAGATCCGCGCACGCGGCGATGCCGAGCCCCCCGCCCACGCAGTACCCGTCGATCGCGGCGATGACGGGCACATCGACGGCGCGCAGCCGGGTGAGCACCGCGGAGATCCGCTGCTCGTAGGCGACTCCGGCCGGGCCGTCGAACTCCGTGAACTGGGCGATGTCGGTGCCGGCGACGAAGGCGCGGTCACCGGCCCCGCGCAGCACCATGACGCGCACGGAGGCGTCCGAGTCCGCCTCCTCGCAGGCCTCGGCCAGACCCATGTACATGTCCCACGTCATCGCATTCCGGGCTGCGGGACGGTTGAACGTGATCGTCAGGACGCCGTCGGCGAGGTCGACGAGGAGGTCGCCCGAGCTGACAGCGCTCGTGGCCTCGGGCGGGTTCTCGGTCATGGTCGGGCTCCTTCGCTCGTCATCGCGGCCGCCATCGTCGACGGCCCCTCTCCGGCTGCGGCTGACCGCAGCCCCCTGGTGCTCATTGTCCCCTGAGCTTCGCCAACTCCTCGGGCGTGAACCCGAGGTCGTCGAGGACGGCGTTGTCGGCCCCGAGGGACGGTCCCGCCGGCCCGCGACGGGCGGGCGTGCGCGAGAGCCGCATCGGCGAGCCGATCTGGCGCACGGTCCCGGCCACCGGGTGGTCGGAGTCCCAGTAGAAGTCGCGGGCCGTGAGATGGTCGTCGGTGAAGACCTCGCCGTAGTCGCTGATCGGCGCGCACGGGACTCCGGCCGCGTTGAGGACGTCGACGATCTCATCGGTCGTCATCGTCTGCGTCTTCTCCTCGACGAGGGCGATGAGGGCTTCCCGGTGGGCCAACCGGTCATACGACCGGCCGAACCGCTCGTCGCTGAGCAGCTCCTCGAGACCGAGGGCGGCGCAGAACCGCTCCCAGTTCCGCGGCGTGTTCGCCCCGACGGTGACGAACCCGTCGGAGGAATGCACTGCCTGGTAGGGCGCTTGGTTCTGGTGCGCCGAGCCGTTGGGTCGGCCGATCGTCCCGTCGGTGAAGTACGCGGCGGCCTCCCACACGGCGTAGGAGACACCGCTTTCGAACAGGGACACGTCGATGTGCTGGCCCTGACCCGATCGGTCGCGCTCATAGAGCGCCGAGGTGACCGCCAGGGCCACGTACATCGCCGCGGTGAGGTCGCAGATCGGCACCCCGACCTTGGCCGGCGGGGAGTCGGGGAACCCGGTGATGCTCATCAGCCCGCTGCGCGCCTGCGCCATGATGTCGAGCCCGGCAAGCGGCGCCAAGGGCCCATCCTGGCCCCAGCCCGAGGCCGAGGCGTAGATGATGCGCGGGTTGCGCGCGGCCACCTCCTCGTACGAGGTGCCGAGCCGGGCCATGACGCCCGGGCGCATGTTCTCGACGACGACATCGGCGCGGTCGACCAGGCGCATGAACGCCTCCCGGCCCACCGGATCCTTGAGGTCGAGGGTGATCGACTCCTTGTTGCGGTTGAGGAGCATGTTCGGCACGCTCTCACCGCCGACGTAGGGGCCCGTGCTGCGGGTCTGGTCACCGCCGTCGGGGTTCTCGATCTTGATGACCCGGGCCCCGAGGTCGGCCAGCTGCATCGTCGCGAACGGCCCGGCCATGAAGACGCCGAGCTCGAGGACCGTCACCCCGGCCAGCGCTCCCCCGCCTGTCGCATTCTCGTCCATGAGATCTCCTCTGATCGCCGTCGATCCTGTAGGAATCTTCGTCCGGTCCATCGCACACGATGCGACACTCCGGCGAAACACCCATTGATTACTGCTGTGATCCGCGTTACAGTCTTTGCACTACTGTATACAAAAGAGGATCTATTCAAAAGTGTCGACTCTCGTTTCCTCCCAGCCCAGCCTGTCGGTGCTGGCGCGGCAGGCCCTCGAACGCACCATCCTCGAAGGCAACTACCTTCCCGGTGAGCGTCTCGTCGAGGAGCGCCTGTGCGAAGAGCTCGGCATCTCCCGTCCGCCGCTGCGCGAGGCGCTCAAGGAACTCGCCCACACCGGACTCGTCGAGCACACTCCCCGCAAGGGCGTGCGGATCATGGCGATCACCCAGCACGACGTGTTCGAGATCGCCACCCTGCGCCGCGAACTCGAGTCGATGGCGCTGCGCCTCGCCCTGCCGACCCTCGTTCCCGAACGCGTCGACCGGTGCCGGGCGGCGCTGGCGACGATGCAGGACATCGCGGATTCGGGATCCGAGGGCGACATGGTCGCGGCGGGCTTCGAGTTCCACTACGCCGTCGTCGGCCTCGCCGGCCACGCCCGCATCGAATCGACGTACCGGGCGATGGCGATGCAGCTGCAGATGTGCATGGCCCTGAACAACCAGGCGCGGCGGGAGATCGAGGACCTCGACGGCAACGTCGCCCGGCACGCCCACATGCTCGAGGTCATCCTGCGCGGCGACATCGACGAGATCGAGACCGAACTCGACAACCACGGAAACCTCTCATTCCTCATCGACGTCGTCGACCGCCTCGACGGGGCGACTCCGGAATCCGACCGCTGGCTCGAGGAGGTGCGTGCCTCATTGCGCACTTCCGAGTGATCGCCTGATCGCTCCGGCTCCACCGGCACCACCGACCTGGAAGTTCTGTCAAAGGAGATGGACATGCATTCGAAGAAGCTGCTCACCACTGTCGCCGTGGCCGGCGCCCTGTCGCTGGCCCTCAGCGCATGCGGTCAGGGATCGTCGGGCTCATCCGACGGCGGATACGAGCCCCCCGGCAACGTCACGATGATCGTGCCCTTCGCCGCCGGCGGCGGCAGCGACATCGCCGGCCGCGCCACCGCCTCGGGTCTCGAGGAGGCGACGGGCAAGTCGATCACCGTGCAGAACATCGACGGCGGCTCCGGCGCGGTCGGGTACTCGGAGTTCCTCGGACGCAGTGGGGACCCGAGCTACCTGCTCGCCACGGAGACGGCGATGCTCGCCCTGCCGGCGACCCAGGACGTCGAGTTCACGTACGAGAGCTTCACGCCGATCATGAAGCTCGGCGACGACTACACGCTCATCGTCACGAAGGCCGACTCCCCGCTCAACACGTGCTCGGATCTCACGGACAAAGCGCAGAACGAGCGCACGGTCGTCGCGATCTCCGGCGCCACCGGCCTCGACAACATCACCTTCACGCTCATGGAGAAGGCCACCGGGGCGACGTTCGACCGCGTGCCCTTCGAATCCGGCGCCGAGGTGATCACCGCAGTCCTCGGCGGTCAGGTCGAGGCGATCTCCGTCAACCCCGGCGAGGTCGCCGGTCAGCTCGAGTCCGGTGACCTCAAGCCGCTGTGCGCCGCCTCGGACGAACGCTACGAGTACGACGCGCTCAAGGACATCCCGACGGCGAAGGAACAGGGCATCGATGTCGCCTTCGCCCAGTTCCGCGGCGTCATCGCCCCCGGGAACATCCCGGATGAGGCGAAGCAGTACTGGATCGATCAGTCGAAGAAGTTCGCCGAGTCCGATGCCTACAAGAAGTACATCGAGGACAACATGATGCAGCCCAACGTCGCCTACGGGGACGACTTCTCCGCGTATCTGGCGGAGAACGACAAGGAGCTGCGTCAGGCGATCGGGAAGTGAGCGCCGCCGTGACCGAGACCACGACCCGCCCCCGCCTCGTCCTCGTGCCCGGCGATCTCTCCGGGGTCGGCCCCGAGCTTCTCGCCCGGCTCCTCGCCGACCCGGACAACCGCTCACGCGCCGATGTCCTCGTCACAGCCACCCCCGACGAACTGCAGGCCTTCGCCGACACCGCCGGGGTGAGCATCCCCGACCGCGATGCCATCGAGTTCCTCGGCACCGCCTACGACGGTGAGGAGATCGCACCCGGAGTGGTGAGCACGGCAGCCGGTGAGCGGGCCCTGGCCGACCTCGGCACCGCGCTCGACCTCTGGTCGGCCGGACGCGCCGACGGGGTGCTCTTCCTCCCGCTCAACAAGGGCGCGATGGGCCGGGCGGGGATGACGGAGGAGGACGAGCTGCGGTGGTTCGCGAAGCGCATCGGGTTCACCGGCTTCACCTCCGAACTCAACTTCATCTCCTCCCTCGTCACCGCCCGCGTCACCTCGCACGTGCCGGTGTCCCAGATCGCCGCGGGCATCCGCGCCGGCCGGGTGCTCGAGACGATCGAGCTCCTCGACCGCGTCGTCCGAGAGACCCGGACCCCGACACCGAGGCTGGCAG
>NZ_SCMW01000008.1:0-96485 GCF_005502845.1 Brevibacterium sp. 2SA
GGGTGCAGAGGGCTGGGTCACGGGATTCTCCTCGGATCGTGCGGAATTCTCTGCCAGGAGTGCAGATCGTCGTACGTGCAGGCAGGCATCGGCGCAGGGTGGAGCGTCAGCGCGGAGTGTGGCGACGGTGCGGATGCGGCGGCCCGGTGGTGGGGCGCGGTGGGTCGTCATCGTCGTGGTGGTGGTGATCCGGAGTCGCTCGCCGAGGTGGCGGCTCCGGATGTGTGTCAGCGCAGGATGAACTCGTCTCGGTCGTGGGGGATGGATGCCCGCGAGTTCCGTACCGCGGACAGCTGCGCCTGGATGCTCGACCGGTTGTTACCGGGAACGATGTGATGGAGGAGGAGCTGCTGGGCTGAAGCGGAGTCAGCCACCCTCAGTGCATCGGCGACAGTCGTGTGGGACCTCAGGTGGTGGGCCCGTGAGGCGCGGGCGACGGGGTCGGTCGGCGAGCCGTGGACGGCGTTGATCCACTCTTCGTCGATCGCCTCGTGGAGGAGGATGTCGGCATTGTCGGCCAGCGCGATCATATTCGGGGTGAACGTCGTGTCCCCGGAGATCGCGACGACGCCGTCGTCGGTTTCGATGCGGAAACCGAAGGCCGGTGCCACGGGCGGATGGAGTGCCAGGGTGGCGAGCACTCGGACGCGATCGTCCTCGTAGACCGTGAACGGCGCGATCTCCGGGGCCGGATTGTCGTCGGTGTGGTAGCCGATGGACGTGGGCACGGCGATGTCGGAGGCGGTGAAGAGCTGCTTCGCGGTGGGTTTGAGCCCGTCGAGGTAGCGGTCGTTGAGGTCGGTGGCGAAAGCGCGGAAGAGCAGGTCGACCATGTCGGCGGTGCCCGGCGTCGGCTTCTCCGGGTAGAGCGGGGTGCGGGCTGCCGTGCCGTCGGAGGCTGCGGCGTGCTCCGACAGCGGTGGGGGCGTGCCGCGGTCACCGGGGCCGAGGATCTGCACGGGGTCGCTGTCTTCGCGCTTGCGGTCGTAGCTGCTGAAGAGCAGGAGGCTCGGGAGGGCAGCGACGTGGTCTGAGTGGAGGTGGGTGAGGAACATCGCTCGCATCCGGTCCATCGGCAGGCCCGCACGGACGAGGTTGCGTCCGGTGCCCGAGCCGGCGTCGATGAGGTAGAAGGCGTCGCCGACGACGACGGCGGTCGCGATGCCCGAGGGCTCTTCGGAGGCGGTGGCCGGCCACCAGCGGGGTCCGCCTGCCACGCCCAGGGTGATGACGCGGGTGGCAGTGGAGCTGGTGGATGGCATAGCGGTGACCTCTCGTCGGTGTCGGGGTTTCATCCAGTGTGGCCGAGGTCATAAAATTGATCCAATTAATTAAATGTCGAACGCACATAGGGAACTTCAATGAGCGACATCACACTGCGGCAGCTCGAATACTTCCTCGCCGCCCTCGACGACGGGTCGATCACAGCGGCAGCGCGCACGTGCAGCGTCACGCAGGCGACGGTGTCGACGGCGCTCAACGAACTCGAGCGCGCGGTGGGCACCCGTCTGCTCGTGCGCAGTCGCACAGCGGGAGTCCGGCCGACGAGCGCGGGGACGGCCCTGGTGTCACGGGCCAGAGCGATGCTCGATCTGGCCCGCGAGATCCCCGATGTCGCGATGGGGGACCAGTCGACGATCGTCGGTTTGGTCCGGGTCGGGTGCATCTTTCCGCTCGGACCGTATCTGCTGCCGCAGCTGATCAGTGATTTCGCCGAGGCGCACCCCGAGTTGGACATCTCTTTCGTAGAAGGGGCGACCGGGGATCTGCGGCGAGAGCTCGACGTCGGTCGTCTCGATCTCGTCCTCACCTTCGGCGGTCAGCTTCCGCCGACGGTGCCGGCGCAGGAGATCGCGAGCTTCCGTCAGATGATCCTCCTTGCGGCCGACCATCCGCTGGCCGGCCGCAAGGAGATCGCCTTCCGCGACGTTGCCGAGATGCCGGTCATCCTCTTCAACCAGCCGCCGTCGCGCGACAGGGTCGAGGCGATGATCCGCGGGGCCGGAGTCGAGCCCGATGTCCGCTGGGAGAGTGCGAGTCCGGAGACGGTGCGCGGACTCGTTCGCCGGGGGCTGGGCTATTCCGTGGGCAACATCGGCTCGGAGGCCGAGGGCCGGGACTCCGACGACGGCATCGCCTACATCCCCATCGATGACCCGCAGGCACCGAACTCGATCGTCGCCGTCTACGAGACCGGGCATCCGGTGCCGCGGCGGGTGAGCAGCATCGTCGACTACTTCATCGAGCAGAGCCCGACCTGGGAGTGGCTCTCCGAGTGACTTGTGTGCGATCGCCTGTGCATGAGTCGCCGACTCGTGTGCGCTGGGCCTGTGGACGCCCGGGCAGTGTCCACAGGGGTGTTCTCGGGTCTCGACGTCCGTGGTGATCGCTGACCAGTCTGGAGGTCGGTCCGCGCAGGGTGTGCGGGCCTGTCCCCGAGGAGGAGACCATGAGCACAGACACGATGAGCACTGGCACTATGAGCACTGGCACTATGAGCACTGACGCCATGCCGGCCGGCCCCGCGTGGGGGAGTGGACCCGCACCGACCGGGGGCGACGATTCAGTCGGCTCCGGGACGAGCGCCGACACCGCGTCGTCGCTCGAATCGACACCGGGCACCGATCTGCTCCCGGCCGACCCCTCCGGAGCGGGTGACCACCCCACTGGAATAGTGCGGGCAGACGCGGGGTGGGGTGCCGACACCGGGGCGACGACGGCGGAGTACGCGATCACCACGCTCGCGGCCTGCGGCTTCGCCGCGCTCCTCGTCGTCATCCTCAAATCGGAGCCGATCAAGGAACTCGTCACCGGCGTCATCCAGGCAGCTCTCGGCCTCGGCGCCTGACATGCGCGCGCCCGGGTCCCGCGGTCACGACGATGCCGGCACGGCGACCGCGGAGTTCGCCGTCGTCCTCCCTGCCCTCGTGCTGCTCGTCGTCGTGCTCGCGGGAGCCGCCGCCGTGGGATTCTCCCAGTTGAGAGCCTTCGACGCCGCGCGGTCGGCGGCACGTGAGATCGCGCGCGGCGAACCGCAGGCCGCCGTCGTCGACGAGGCGAAGAAGCATGCGGGCGCGTCCTCGAGAATCGCCGTCGGCACCGACGGCGGGTATGCGACGGTGACCGTGACGATCGCCCTGCCCGACGCGATCTTCTTCCTCGACGAGGTCAGCGCCGAGGCGACGGCGCGTTCCGAGGGCGGACGGGGAGACGGGTCATGACGAACATCGTCATCGGACTGTGCGGGATGATCCTCGCCTTCGTCACGGCGATCGGGGCCCTCAGTCAGGCGTTCGTCGCCCACAGCACCGCACAGGCGGCCGCCGATCTCGCAGCGCTCGCCGCCGCGGACGCCGCGCGGGGACTGGCCACCGGCGACCCCTGTGAGACGGCGAAGGAGGTGGCTGAGCGCAACGGTGCGACGCTGCGGGACTGTCGGGCCTCGAGCGCGCAGCAGAGTGCGTTCGTCGAAGTCGACGTCGACATTCCCGGACCTCTGCCGGCGGTGCGGGAGGCGGCCGTGGCGGGAAAGTAGGGATGCGAGGCAGCGGCGTCAGGATGAGACGCCGGTGGCCTCAGTCGAGGACGCCGCGCAGCAGGCGCAGAGCGGCAGCCTTGTCGAGCGGTTCGTTGCCGTTGCCGCACTTCGGTGACTGCACACACGACGGGCAGCCGTCGACGCACTCGCAGGCCGCGATCGCATCCCGGGTGGCGCCGAGCCACTCCTCGATGACCTCGCTGCCGCGCTCGGAGAATCCGGCCCCGCCGGCCAGTCCGTCGTAGACGAAGACCGTGGCCATGCCGGTGTCGGCGTGCAGCGATGTCGAGACCCCGCCGATGTCCCAGCGGTCGCACCCGGCGAAGAGAGGCAGCAGGCCGATCGAGGCGTGCTCGGCGGCATGGACGGCTCCGGGCAGATCCGCCTTGAGGACCTCGGTCTCCTCGATCAGTGCCTGGGGGATCGTCCACCACACCGCCGAGGTCCGCAGGGTGCGCTCGGGCAGGTCGAGGTCGTGTTCGGCGATGATCGCGCCACCGCGCTTCGCTCGCATCCGGTAGGCGATGACCTGATCGGTGACGTCGACGGTGCCGCTGGCCACGGTCACTCCCGACGGCAGGGTGCGCTGGGAGGCGGTGTCGACGATGGAGATCTCCGTCGTCGACCGCGGCTGCGTCGTGTAGTCGACGTCGGCGCGCTCGATGAACGCGACCCTTTCGTCGAGATCGAGGTCGGCGACGAAGAAGTCCGTGCCCTGATGCGTGTAGACGGCCCCCGGGTGGGCGCCGGTGTGCGCGCCTGCCTCGTCGACGGTGCCGAGCAGCGTTCCCGTGCTCGCCTCGACTAGGCGGAACTGACCGCCGCCGGTGCCGCGGATGTCGGCGAGGTCGGTGGCGGGCATTTCCTTGGCCCAGAACCACCCGGCCGGCCGGGCCCGCAGCATCTTCTGCTCGACGAGGTCGTCGACGACCTCGGCGGCGTTGTCGGGGAAATGGGTGAGGTCGGCCGGTGTCAGCGGCACCTCGGCGGCGGCCGCGCACAGGTGCTCGCTGAGGACGTACGGGTTGCCGGGATTGATGACCCCGGCATCGACGGGCGCGTCGAAGATGACCTCCGGGTGGTGGACGACGTACGTGTCGAGCGGGTCGTCCCGAGCGATGAAGACGGCCATCCACTTCTGCCCGGCCCGGCCCGCACGGCCGGCCTGCTGCCACAGTGAGGCGAGAGTTCCCGGCCAGCCGGAGATGATGACGAGGTCGAGCCCGGAGATGTCGATGCCGAGTTCGAGGGCGTTCGTCGACGCCACCGCGAGCAGACGCCCCGACCGCAGTGCGGCCTCCAGGGTGCGGCGCTCCTCGGCGAGGTATCCGCCGCGGTAGGCGGCGACCTTGCCGGTCAGGGAGTCGTCGACGGCTCCCACCTGCTCGCGGACCGTCGAGGCCAATGCCTCCGAGCCGCGGCGTGAGGCGATGAACGCGATCGAGCGGAAGCCTGCGCACATCGCGTCGGTGAGGACGTCGGCCGCCTCGGCGAGACCGCTGCGACGGTCACCGTCGGGCGACACCGGCGGCTCCCACAGCGCGAAGCTGCCTGCGGCACGCGGGGAGGCGTCCTCGGTCACCGGGTGCGCCGGCCGCCCGGTCAGCCGCGCGAACGCCGCATCCGGCTGGGCCATCGTCGCCGAAGCGCCGATGACGACCGGATGCGCGCCGTAGTGAGCGGCGATGCGCAGAAGCCGTCTGAGGATGAGCGCGACGTGGGATCCGAACACGCCGCGATACCGATGGGCCTCGTCGACGATGATGAAGCGCAGGGACTTGAAGAGCCGGGCGAAGCGCTCGTGCTGGGGGAGGATCCCGCGATGGAGCATGTCCGGGTTGGTGAAGATGATGTTCGCGTGCCGACGCGCCCAGTCCTTGGCTGCCTGCGACGTGTCACCGTCATACGCCGCCGGTCGGACACCGCGGATGATGAGCTGTTCGAGCTTCGTCAGCTGATCGGCGGCGAGTGCCTTCGTCGGGGCGATGTAGATCGCCGAGGAGGTCCGCAGGCTCTCCCGCGTCGTCTGGATCGACTCGAGCACCGGCAGCCAGAATCCGAGCGACTTGCCTGAGGCGGTGGGAGTGGCGATGACGACGTCCTCGCCGTCACGGGCGGCCTGCGCCGCCTCGACCTGATGCCGCCATGGGCGGTCGACGCCGATCGCGTGGGTCGCGTGCCGCAGCTCCTCGTCGACCCACTCCGGCCAGTCCGACTCGTGTTCGAACCGCTGTGGAATCTCGCGGGTGTGGACGATCCGATCGTCCCTGACACCGAACCCGGAGACGATGTCGTGGAGGGGGGAATCGGCCATGAAACCAGTATGGCGCAGTCGCCTGTGACTAGGATTCACCTGTGACCGAAGAGACAGCAGATGTGAGCCGCGCCCCTGACGTTCGCGATACCCCGGACAGCCGCGGCGACGGGAGCGGGACTCCGGCCCTGAGCGACGAGCAGCGAGCCGGCGCGGAACGGCTCGGTGCTGCGCTCTATGCGGCGGGGTACACCGAACCTCGGCTGCGGCAGTTCTGGGGAGGACCCGTCTCCGACGCGCTCGCCCGCAACAATGCGGCCCCCGCCCTCCGCCATTGCCGTCAGGTGCTCGGTGCGCGGCATGCAGAGACAGGGCCCGATGTCGGCACAGATTCGGGGAACGGCGCGGACTCGCCGAGCGGCGCGGGTGAGGCTCCCGGCACAGGCGCGATTTCCGGGGCGCAGACGACCGCGGACAGCATTGTGACTCCGAGCCCTGCGGCGCCGTCGGCGGACCTCTCGTTCGACGAACGACTCGCCGCGCTCGCGCTCACCTTCCTCCTCCACGACACTCTGCCGACCGCCCTTCTCGAGGCGGCGCTCGGCGCAGCCGACTGCGCGGCGGCATTCGACCTCGGCCTCCTCGCAGACGCCACGGATCCGGGCACCCGCGGTGACCGAGACCGGGACGTCCCCGCACCGGACGGCTCCGCCTCGTTCGTCACCGCACCGTTCGCCGTCGCCCCGTTCGATCTTCCCGTCGGCGTCCCGCGCGGCCTGCGACCGGGTGATGAGAACCTCTACCTCGTCAGCGACCACGGGACGCTGACGAGCCCGGACGTCCTCGACGGTGACTTCGTCCTCGGCGTCGGGGGCGCGGGACGAACGCTCGTCTCCCTCACCCCGCGCGATCCCGTCGCGCTCGCCGCGGACATCGGCACCGGCTGCGGCATCCAGGCACTCCTCCTCGCCCGGCATGCCGACCGCGTCATCGCCACCGACATCTCCGCCCGCGCCCTGCACCTGACCGCACTCGGCGCCGCGCTCAACGGGGTCACCGGCCTCGACCTGCGTCAGGGCTCGCTCCTCGACCCCATCGACGGCACCGTCGACCTCCTCGTGTCGAATCCGCCGTTCGTCATCACCCCGCGCGGTCAGGAGGCCGATGCGGCGCTGCCCGCCTTCGACTACCGGGACGGCGGGATGCGCGCCGACCGGCTCGTCCGGGAGCTCTTCGCCCAGATCCCCTCGGTCCTCGCCCCCGGCGGCCGGGCCGTGTGCCTGGGCAACTGGGAGGTCACGCCGGATTCGACGGGCGGCCCGGAGACCTGGGTCAGCAGTGCTGCCGACGGGATTCGCGAGCCCGCCGCCTCCCACGACACCGCCACCGAGCCCGCCGCCTCCCACGACACTGCCACTGCGGCCACCGCCTCCCACGACACCTCCGCCGCTGCGGAGACCTCCGTGTTCGTCGTCGAACGCGAGATCCTCGACCCTGTCACCTACGCCGAGACCTGGATCCGCGACGGCGGCATCCCCCGCGCGAGTGCCGCGTGGAACGCAGCCACCTCGGCGTGGTTGGACGACTTCGCCTCCCGGGAGGTCACGGAGATCGTCTTCGGCTACGTCCTCATGCACCGGGCAGATAACGATTCCTCATCACTTTCCCCGCAGGCCATCGGTGCCGACCAGGGTCGGACCGGCCTCGCCGAGGCGGGGGCTGAGCCTGCGTTCCGGGCTCGGGTGCGCATCACCTCGGCGCCGGCGACGAACCCCCACGGAATCGGCGCCTTCGTCCAGACGATCCACGAACTCGGGGCCTGGGCGGAGTCCGCCGGCGACGAGGAGATCGCGGCCACCGCATTCACCCGCTCACCCGACCTCGTCGAGCATCGGCACTTCGTGCCAGGGGAGACGGACCCGACGTCGATCACCGTCGAACAGGGCATCGGCTTCGGACGCGTCATCGACGTCGACACGGCCCTTGCCGGGTTCCTCTCCGTCGCCGATGGCAGTCTCACTCTGCGCCAGACCGCCGCGGCGCTCGCCCAGCTCCTCGGCGTCGACGAGGCGGCGCTGGAGGACCAGCTCATCGCGCAGGTCAGAGGGCTGGTCGCGGCCGGCATGCTGCTTCCCGGCGGCAATTGACACGACGGGACGCGGATGCCACAGTATGGGCCACCGCCAACGCACCCCGGGAAGAACCCGGACAACAACAGTGTTACATTGGCTCGGATCGACCATCTCGTCGATCACCCCGTGCCCCGAAAGGAATGAGTGAGCGTGGCCACAACCGAGAAGAAGCCCCGTCGTCTCGTCATCGTCGAGTCCCCGACGAAGGCGCGCACGATCGTCGGGTACCTCGGCGACGGCTACGACGTTGAGGCCTCAGTCGGACACATCCGCGACCTCCCGACGCCGTCCGAGCTGCCCGCCGACATGAAGAAGGGGCCGTACGGGAAGTTCGCCGTCGACGTCGACAACGGCTTCGACCCCTACTACCGTGTCGATCCGGGCAAGAAGAAGAAGGTCACGGAACTCAAGCGCCTGCTCAAGGACGCCGACGAACTCTTCCTCGCCACCGATGAGGACCGCGAGGGCGAAGCCATCGCGTGGCACCTCAAAGAAGTGCTCAAGCCGAAGATCCCCGTCAAGCGCATGGTCTTCCACGAGATCACCCCCGAGGCGATCACCCGGGCGCTGGAGAACACCCGCGAGATCGACATCGACCTCGTCGACGCGCAGGAGACCCGCCGCGTCCTCGACCGCCTCTACGGCTACGAGGTCTCCCCAGTGCTGTGGCGCAAGGTCCGCGCCGGACTCTCCGCCGGCCGCGTCCAGTCGGTGGCGACCCGACTCGTCGTCGAACGCGAACGCGAGCGCATGGCATTCGTCTCCGCCGACTACTGGGACCTCGACATCGACCTCGGACTGCCCGACGGCTCGAACCCATTCGCCGCGAACCTCACGACGCTCGACGGCTCACGCGTGGCCAGCGGTCGCGACTTCAACGACAAGGGCGAACTGAAGACCAAGGCCGCCGTCGTCGTCGACCAGGCGAAGGCCGAAGAGCTCGCGACCCTGCTCTCAGGACCGGCGAAGAACGCCCTGACCGTCTCCGGTGTCGAATCGAAGCCGTACTCGCGGCGACCCGCCGCCCCGTTCACGACCTCGACGATGCAGCAGGAGGCCGGCCGCAAGCTGCGGATGAGCGCCCGCCAGGCGATGCGCACCGCGCAGTCGCTCTACGAGCACGGCTACATCACCTATATGCGCACCGACTCCTCGGCGCTGTCCGGGCAGGCGATCGCCGCGGCCCGGCGCCAGGTCACCGAACTCTACGGTCCGGAGTACGTCCCGCAGTCCCCGCGCCAGTACGCGAGCAAGCAGAAGTCGGCGCAGGAGGCCCACGAGGCGATCCGTCCCGCCGGGGATTCGTTCCGCACGCCTGCGCAGGTGGCGAAGTCGCTCAGCGGTGACGAGTTCCGTCTCTACGACTTCATCTGGAAGCGCACCGTGGCCAGCCAGATGGCCGACGCGAAGGGTTCGACGGCGACGATCAAGGTCGCAGCCGACCTCGGCGACGGCCACGAAGCGGGCTTCAGCGCCTCGGGCACCGTCATCACCTTCCGCGGCTTCCTCGCCGCTTACGAGGAGGGGCAGGACGCGAGCCGCTACGACACGAAGTCCGGCGAATCCCGGCTGCCGCAGGTCGAGCAGGGCCAGAAGCTCTCCGTCGTCAAGGTCGCCGCGGACGGTCACACGACCGCACCGCCGCCGCGCTTCACCGAGGCGAGCCTCGTCAAGCAGCTCGAAGAGCTCGGCATCGGCCGTCCCTCGACGTACGCCTCGATCATCTCGGTCATCCAGGACCGCGGCTACGTCACCTCCCGCGGCAATGCACTCGTGCCGAGCTGGCTGGCGTTCTCCGTGGTCCGTCTGCTCGAGGATCACTTCACCGAACTCGTCGACTACGAATTCACCGCCGATCTCGAATCCGAACTCGACCGCATCGCGATGGGCGAAGAGGATCGCAAGGCCTGGCTGGCCCGGTTCTACTTCGGTGGAGAGGGTCTCGACAGGGAGGGTCTCAAGGAGATCGTCGACGACCTCGGCGAGATCGACGCCCGCGAAGTCAACACGGTGCGCATCAGCGACGGCGTCGCCCTGCGCGTGGGACGCTACGGCCCGTACCTCGAGGTCACCTCGGGGGTCGAGGGCGACGACCCGAAGCGCGTGTCGATTCCCGACGATCTCGCCCCCGATGAGCTCACCGCCGCGAAGGCCGCCGAACTCATCGAGAACCAGGGCGACGGCGACCGCGAACTCGGTGTCGACCCGGAGACCGGGCACACGATCGTGGCGAAGAACGGCCGGTTCGGCCCTTACGTCACCGAGGTGCTGCCCGAGTCCGAGGAGAAGCCCAAGCGCGGCGCGAAGAAGCCCAAGCCGCGCACCGGTTCGCTCTTCAAGTCGATGGACGTCGGCACGATCGACCTCGAGACCGCGCTCAAGCTCCTCAGCCTGCCCCGCATCGTCGGCCAGGACGAGGAGGGCACGGACATCACGGTACAGAACGGCCGTTACGGTCCGTACCTGAAGAAGGGCACGGATTCGCGGTCGCTGACCGATGAGGAGCAGATCTTCACGATCACCCTCGACGAGGCGCTGCAGATCTACTCGCAGCCGAAGCAGCGCGGCGGACGCACCGCCAAGCCGCCGCTCAAGGAACTCGGCGAGGACCCGGAGACGAAGAAGCCGATGGTCGTCAAGGACGGCCGCTTCGGCCCCTACGTCACCGACGGGGAGACGAACGCGACCCTGCGCAAGGATGACGACGTCGAGTCGATCACCCCGGCGCGCGGCGCCGAACTCCTCGCCGAGAAGCGCGCGAAGGGTCCAGCCAAGAAGAAGGCGCCGGCGAAGAAGGCTCCCGCCAAGAAGACGGCGGCGAAGAAGACGACCGCCGCGAAGACGACCGCGGCGAAGTCGACTGCGAAGAGCACGGCGGCGAAGACGACTGCGGCGAAGAAGTCGACGACGTCACGGACCACCGCGGCGAAGAAGACGACGGCTGCGAAGACCACTGCAGCCAAGCCGAAGACCCCCTGAGTCGGGCGGTCTGAGGCCGGCGGCGAGGCAGGACTCCTCGAGTCAGGCGACTGCTCTGCGTTCTGCGCGTGCGAGAGCCCCTGGGTGCGTACCCCGGGGGCTCTTCACATGCTCAGCGGTCGGCGGACCGCCGAAAAGCGGCCTCACACCGAGTGTGAGCCGCATCGACGGTGATTGTGTGCCAGCTCCAGGGTGAAATCGGAGCAGATTCCACCCTGAACCTGGCGCACAATCCGGCTGACTGCCAGTGGGCAGTAGGAAACGCTGCGGCGTAAAGGGCTATTGCACTGTATAACGAATGTCATACACTGTCTGTGTGACGGCGATCGAGTGGGATTCGCGCGCTGCCGCACACATGTGGCGGCGCCATGGTGTCACGCAGACAGAGGCAGAGGAGGCAATCGATGATCCGGAAGCCCTCCTGCTGACGCCTGATCCGGCCAGCAGATCCGGCAAATCTGATCGATACATCAGGTGGAGCTCCACGCGGGCAGAGGTGCTGGTCGTCATCGTTGTCAGGCACGAAGGCCTGCTCTACGGCGGCAATGCTTGGCCCGCCAATGAATCGCATCGCAAGCTCTACGAAGGAAGCCGTCATGACGAAAGGTAGTGTTCCTCCCGAGGCGCGCGCAGCACTGCGCGCCGAATTGGATGCCGATACCGCTGATTACCGGGACAAGTTGGCAGAAGGTGAGTGGCGCAAATCGAATCGAAGTTCCTCACCGCTGCTGACCGTGCGAGTCCCTGCTGATGTTCTTGAGAAGCTCCAGGCGCTCGCAGAGGAGTCAGGAGTGTCCGTCTCAGCGCTCACGCGACAGTTCATCGCCGAGGGTCTGTCGAATCGCGGCGACGAAGATCTCGTTGCGGCACTGGACCGGTTGGAACGCGATGTGGCGGCAGTGAAGGCGCGAGCTCAAGCAGGCTGAGCAATCTCCGGCCAGCAGTGAAGACGCAGACTCCTCGAGTCAGGCCGCTGCTTCACGCAAGTGAGAGCCCCCGGGTGCGTTCCCGGGTGCTCTTCACATGCTCAGCGGTCGTCGGGCGGCGGCGGGTGGCCTCGAATGGAAGGTGCGCCACGTCCGCGGTGGTTGTGCGCCAGGTCCAGGGTGAAATCGGCGCCGAATTCACCCTGGATGCGGCGCACATTGCTGCGGGGTGGTCTCCGGCACGCTCGGAGGCGCCTTCTGGCATCTTGCGCGATGCTCTCCCGCATCGCGGTGGGGAGAGAGCGCGGGCCCTCGTGGGGTGAACCCCGCGTGGGGTAGACCCCTCGCGGGGCGAACCGGGAGGACGGCCTCGTTACAGCACGTGCCCGGCGGCCTGCGCGGGCAGGGCGGCGAGTTCGTCTGCCGTCGGCGAACTGGGCGTGAGCGCGAAGTCGCGGGCGAAATAGGAGGCGAACGCCTCGGTGACGGCATCGACGGTGATCTCCGGATGCACCTCACTGATCGACCCGCCGGTCAGCGGATCCCACGTCACGCCCAGTGCGGCCTCGACGTCGGTGAGGACGGCGCGGATCGGATCAGGGTCGGTGACGATGACCGAGGAGGAGAACAGCCACGCCCCGGAGACGACGCGCTGCGCGGTGCCGATGGCCTTGATCCGACCGGCGACGTTGACGCTGTACTCACCCGGGCAGTATTCGCCGGGGATCTCGCCGAGGCGGGCGTCGACGCCGATGCCGCGCAGCACTGCGACGTAGTCCTCGCCGAAGCGGCTGAACCGCGCGGAGGTATTGGTGATGAAGGAGTCGCTCGGTTCGATGTGATCGATGACGAGAGAGCCCTCATGGTAGGCGGCGGCGCGTCCGCCGAGGCTGCGCAGAGCGGGAGTGAACCCGTGGTCGCGGGCGGCCTCGACGGCCGCCGGGAAACCGGGGAGGAAGCGGTCGCGGGCACCGAAGGCCACGGTCGGGGCGGGGCGGTAGAGCCGCAGCGTCGCGCCTCGGCGCCCGGCCTTGACCGAGTCGAGGAGGACACGGGCGAACGCGAGCTCGTCGGTCGGGGACAGACCCTCGGTCTCGACACGGTCCATCGGGGTGCGGGAGCCGTCTCCGGTCGTGGGGCCGGCATCGTCCGGTGCGGGTTCGCGGTCTGTCGTCACGGATCAAGAGTAGATGATGGCGCTCGTGCACCGGACGCCGGCGGGGAGGTGCGGGTCCGGACACCGTGGGACCCACCGGACACCGGCGGGACTCACCGGAGGACCAGCCGAGACTCACGGGGCTTCCAAGAGATATGTCAGAACCTGAAGATAGGGTAGTGGCGTGAGCATGTTGACGACTACAGGACATCGACTTCCCGGCGCTCCTGGCCGGTTGGTCACCGAAACCGCGGTGTGGGGCGCCCTCATCGTCCTCGCTGCGATCAGCTACGTCGTAGCCGGCACCAGCGGGTTCTTCACGACCGTCAGCGGTCGCGCGTTCACCACCCTCGCCGATACCCTCGGCGCCGGTGAGTTCGACAATCAGGCCGGCAGTCTGTCCCTGCTCATCGTCTTCGTCCTCGCGTGTGCGGGACTCTTCATCCCGTCGAAGGTCTTCGCCGGTCGGGGGCCGGCCGTGCGCAAACGGGCACTGAGCATCTCCGCCGTCGTCGAGGCGGCTCTCCTCATCGTCTTGAGCCTCGCCCCGAGCGCATGGCTGACCTGGGTGACCGGTCTCGTCCTCGGTGCCGTCATCGGCCTCCTCATGAGCCTCACCCCCTTCACGAACGAGAAGCCGTGGCGCCGGGTCGGCGTGCCCGCGACTGTGCTGCTCTTCCTCGCCTGCTCCTTCCAGATCATGGGCGGCGCGGAAGCCGGAACGAGTTCGCTGGGCTGGATGAGCCTCCTCGTCGGCATCGCCATGGTCATCGGCGCCGTGATGATCTACCTCACCCCCGAACGCGCCCTCCATGCGGAGTCGTCGACGACCGGGTCGTTCCCGGTCGCGAAGGCGCGGGTCGCCAGGCCCCCGGCGAGCATTGCGAAGCCGTGGGTGCCGATCGCCCTCTTCGGCGTCCTCGGGGCGACGTTCATCCTCGCCGAACCCACCGCCGTCGAACACGAGTACGGTCAGGCCGGATATGCGCTCATGCTCGTCGTCGCCCTCCTCGGCTGGGCGATCGGCTTCGAGATGGGGCCGACGTTCGCGCCGGGCATGTCCCGCCCCCGCGTCTCGGCGTTCGCCCTCACCGTCTCCGGCATCCTCCTCATCGCCACCGGTGCCATCGACGAACTCTCGGGCAAGGTCGTGCTCGCCGGCGTCGTCGCGTTCCTCGTCGGCATCGGCGTGCGCTCCCAGGTCTACGACTTCTCCCGCCGCGTCGGCGCTGTCGGCGGTGCCCTCATCGCCCTCCTCATCAACGCGATCGACATCACCGTGGCCCCGATCAGCACCGACGCGATCTTCACCCTGCCGCCGGCCGACGTCGCGTTCGTCGTCATCGGGTTCGCCGCGCTCGTCGCCGGCATCATCGGCCTCTGCATCTTCGACCCGCACGGCATGCAGGGACTGTCGGTCGACATCGTCCACGGCTTCCGCCCGCCCAGCCAGTCCGAGGACGCGAACAAGGACGGCGTCGGCGCCCTCGCCGACCGTTTCGGTCCCGGGTTCTTCATCGCCATCGAAGGCGGCGACGGATCGGGCAAGAGCACGCAGATCACGCGACTCTCCCGTGAACTCGCCGACGAGGGCTACAGCGTCGAGGCGACTCGGGAACCCGGCGGCACCGAGCTCGGCCGTAAGATCCGCTCGGTGCTCTTCGACGCCGAACCGCCGAGCGCCCGCACCGAAGCCCTCCTCTTCGCCGCCGACCGCGCCCACCATGTGGCCTCGCTCGTCGATCCCGGGCTCGAGGCGGGAAGCATCGTCATCACCGACCGCTACATCGACTCGACCGTCGCCTACCAGGCGGCCGGCCGCGAGTTCGACCCGAAGACGATCCTAGCGCTCAGCCGCTGGGCCACCGAAGGACTCATCCCGCACCTGACGATCGTCCTCGACATCGACCCCGAGGTGGCTGCCGCCCGGATGAGCGCCCGCGGAGAATCGAACTACCTCGACCAGGAGAACCAGCAGTTCCATCAGCGGGTCCGCCAGACCTACCTCAACCGCGCCCAGAAGGACCCCGAACGCTACGTCGTCCTCGACGCGTCCGTGACCCAGGAGGAGCTCGCCGGGCAGATCCTCGCAGCCGTGCATGCGCGGCTGCCGCACACCCTGAGGAAGGGCTCCGTCGCAGAGGCGGTGCCCGGTTCCGTGACCGACGCCGAGTCGGCGACGCCGGCCGTCGGAGGCACGGCGGCCGCCGCCGCATCCGGGCCGCAGAGCGAGAGGCCGGACAGCGCCGAGTCCACGACGCCAGCGCCCGCCGGTGGCGCGGACGGCGATCTTGCCGGCCGCGATGAGGCGAGCAGTGCCTCGAGCCGCGGGACCGGCGAGCGCGTGCTGCCTGCGACGCAGGCTGCCCCGTTGGTGCCTGAGGACTCGCCGACCGTCGGACAGCCGGCCCGCACCGCCGCGGGCGATGCGACAGGCGATGCGTCTGCGTCGGCATCGGAGGAGCGACCGGCACGTGAGACCGGCGACGGTCCGCGGGCGCGATTCGTCCCCGTCAGCGAGGTCGGGTCACCGACCGACGATGACGATGGCGTTGCCACCGACAAGGTCGACCTCGGTGCCGACCTGCGCGAGGATGCCGACGAGACGTCTGCCGACCGGAGCGAACCGTTCCTCGGCCGCAGTGCTGAGGACCGGGGCGGCGCAGACGCCGAGCGCACCGCCGAAGACACGCGGACGGCGGATGCGGGAAGCGATGCTCCCGAGGCAGAGGACGCCGATGAGGGACCGCTCGTCACCGACGGTGAGGCAGAGACCCGGGTGCACCCGGTGACCGGAGCCGCCGACCATGTCGTCGGTGATGACGATGCCGTCGAGATCGAGCAGCGCACGAGCAGCGCAGCGACGCCGGACGAACGGGAGGAAGCGGAGACCACAGTGCTCTCGGCCGGCACCTTCCGGCCACAGGCACCGGTGATTGACGAGGACGATCCCGATGAGGCGCCGACGACGATCATCGAGACCTCGGCGGCTGAGGAGTCGAACGGCTCCGACGAAGCGGCCACGACCGTGCTTCCGGCCCGCAGCGCCCGGCAGACGAGCCGCGAACGCCTCCAGGCGCAGGCCGAGATCGAACGGCAGGCCCGTGAGCGTGTGCGCCAGCAGCGGGAGCGCAACCGCAACCGCTTCAACGGTCCCGGAGGGTCCCGGTGAGCGTCTTCGACGAACTCGTCGGACAGGACGACGTCGTTCGCCAACTCGAGTACGCGCTCAATTCGCCGGCGGCGATGACGCATGCGTGGCTCTTCACCGGGCCGCCCGGTTCCGGTCGGTCGAATGCGGCCAGAGCCTTCGCAGCCGCGCTCATCTCCGGCGGTGAGGCGCCCAATGATGTCACCGCCAGGGTGATGTCCGGCCACCACGAGTCGCTGACGATCATGTCGACGCAGAAGTCGGTCATCGCGATCGACGAGGTGCGCGAACTCGTCGGCAAGGCCCAGACCGCGCCAGTCAACTCCCCGTGGCGCGTCGTCATCATCGAGGACGCCGACAGGATGACCGAGCGCACCGCGAACGTCCTCCTCAAGGCGATCGAGGAACCCCCGCCGGCGACGGTGTGGCTGCTCTGCGCCCCGAGCCCCATCGACGTCCTCACGACCATCCGGTCGCGGTGCCGTCCCGTGCGCCTGCGCATTCCCTCACGTGAGGCCGTTGCCAGCTTGCTCATCGACCGCGACCATGTCGATCCCGAGCGGGCGCGCTGGGCCGCGGCCGTCGCCCAGAACCACATCGGGCGGGCGAAGTACATGGCGCTGAGCGACTCCGCGGCCGACGAGCGGAAGAAGATCCTTGCGATCCCGGGCAAACTCACCTCGGTGGGGGCGACGATCCGGCTGGCCGGGCGCATCGTCGACGAAGCCGCGGAGACGGCGAAGGCCCGCGTCGAGGAGCGCAACGCGAAGGAACGCAGCGACCTCATGGAGACCCTCGGCATCGCCGGGGAGAAGACCGTTCCGCCGTCGGCGCGAGCGCAGATCCGCAAGCTCGAGGAGGAGCAGAAGCGGCGGTCGGTGCGGGCCCGCAACGACGAACTCGACCGGATCTTCCTCGAGCTCATGAGTCTCTACCGCGACATCCTCATGTACCAGCTGGGCATGCGGGACGGGTGGATCAATGCCGGCGAGGACGAACTCATCACCGAACAGGGCAATCGGGACACCGCGGACACCACCCTGCTGCGCATCGATGCGATCGCCGAGGCGCGGCGGCGACTGGCCACGAACATGTCACCGGTGCTCATCGTCGAATCCGCGTTCGTGCTGCTGTCGAATCCCTGGCTGCTCACCGACCGGGACGGCGCCGCCTGAGTCCTGCCCGTCCTCTGCACGGGTGGAAGCGGCCTCGGCGCGGACGCTGTCGTGGACCGTCTGCTGAGGTCAGTCCTCGTCGAGGAGTTCGCCGACGAGGGCGGCGGTGAGTTCGACGCGGCGGGGGATCCAGACCTGCAGGGCGTGTTCGGTCCGCGCGTGGGAGCCGCCGCCGACGGTGCCGAGACCATCGAGGGTCGGTGTCCCGACACCGGCGGTGAAGTTGCCGTCCGAGCCGCCGCCGACGGCCACCGACCGCAGCGGCGGGTGGCCGAGGTGCGAAGCGAGGCGCTGCGCGCGGGCGTAGAGGCCGAGTGCCATCTCCTCTTCGAGCGGACCCCGATTGATCCCGCCCTTGAGATCGAGGCGGGCGCCGGCGACGGTGGGGGTCAGCGCCCGCAGCTCGGCGTCGATGCGCTCCTGTTCGGCGACGGTTGCGGCACGGGAGTCGATGCCGACGACCGCCTCGGCGGGGACGGTGTTCGTCGTCGAGCCGCTGCGCATGACGGTGGGCACGACGGAGGTCCCGACATTCGGGGCGTGGAGGGCGGCGATCGACACGACCTGGTTGGCGATCTCGACGGTGGCGTTGATGCCCTTCTCGGGTTCGACACCGGCGTGCGCGGCGAGACCGGCGACCTCGAGGGAATAGATCGCCACGCCCTTGCGCGCGATCTTCACCGAGCCGTCGGGGGCGCCGCTTTCGAACACGAGGGCGGCTTTCGCACCGCGCGCCTCATCTTCGATGATCTGCCGTGAGCCGGGGGAGCCGAGCTCCTCGTCGGAAGTGATGAGCACGCTCACGCCGTCGAGGCTGCCGCGTTCGGAGCGGAGTCGGGCCATGGCGTAGAGGGCGATGAGGATTCCGCCCTTCATGTCATCGGCGCCGGGTCCGCGGACGACCCCGTCGGTCACGGAGAAGGGGAAGGATTCAATCGTGCCGGTCGGCCAAACCGTGTCGTGGTGGCCGATGAGGACGACCTCACGCTCTCCGGAACCGAAGCGCCACAGCAGGTGCGGATGGCCGCCGGTCTCGATGACATGCGGCGCGGCTCCGAGGAGGCCGGTGCCGATGCGGGAGAGGAGCTGAGCGCTGCGGGCCAGTGCCGCGGGGTCATGGGAGAACGATTCGCACTCGATGAGCGCTTGGAAGTCGCTCATGAACTCTGTCGAATCGAACTCTCTCACGTAATCGGCCTCTCGGTTTCGCAGTGGGTATCCACCCAAGGTTAGCGGGTCGGTCGAGTGTGACACGTGTCGCACCCGTTCTCACCAGCGGATGGAGGTCGCAGGAGAGTCGCGGATCACCGTCGTCGGGCCGGGTGAAATCGCAGATCAGCGGCGTGGACGCGCATGGGTGGGGTGGGTGGTTCCAGGCGCCGAGGTGGTCCCTCGTCCGTTTTGACCCGCGGTGCTCGGATTGGCTAAAGTTGGTGCGGTTGCCGCCTTAGCTCAGTCGGCAGAGCGATTCACTCGTAATGAATAGGTCGCGGGTTCGATTCCCGCAGGCGGCTCGGCAACAGGCCGGTTGACCAGCAGACATGCTGAGTCAGCCGGCCTGATTCGTTCCCCCGTCCAGACGACAGGACCTGTCTCACCGCACGTCGACCTTCGTGCTGTGCGCACGGTCGTAGAAGTGGGTTCCGGCAACGCCAGCCACTGCGGCGACGACCGTCGCGACGGCGAATCCCAGCAGCGTTGGCGCGATGTTGGAGAGCAGAGTCGTCGGGCTTCCCAATGACACGAGCATCTCCAGCTGAATCCCCAGGTCGAGATCGTTGACGGGAAGCGTGAGGAGGCGGGGCAGTCCCGAGTTCGCCGCGACGATGATGAGCGCAGCCACGGCCGCGAGGACACCGAACAGCGTGCCGGCGAGGTCATTGATCGCCAGCACGATGCTCACGAGCATCGCGGACAACACCCCGCTGTAGACGAGGACCGCGACGAAGCGCACCTCCGCATGCCCACCGGCATGCTGGAAGACGAACGTGCCGATGCCGGTCGCCGCAATGGCCGCGGCCACACCCAGCACCACCGAACCGACCGCTCCGATGAGCAGCTTGATCCCCAGCAGAGCCTGCCTGGGGAACGGTCGCTGGGCGCGCATCGTGCGCCACGGACCGACGAGGACGATGCTCAGCCCTGCCGCCCGATTGACGACGAACGACGCCGTCAATGCCAAGGTCAGCCCCGCGAGCGCCGACGCGATGACCACGGATGGCATCCATGCGGACGACGCCCACGCGGGCTCATTGCTGGCAGCCTCCTCGGCGACGGGGTTGATCTGGGCGGTCGCCGCAGGCGGGTTCCCGGCCGACGGCACGGACGCCGCACCGTCAGCGTCCGGGCCGAAGTAGTCGACCGGGTCGGGCCCCGACACCTCGTCGACGGTCGTCGTGAACGGTCGCTCGAACGCCCGCGCGGTCTCATCGGTCGACCGGGCACAGTTGAGGCTGCTGCCGGCAGGATCGCACGTGAGCTCGCCGGCGACGGTGCGGATCTGGTCGGCGACGAACTCGTTGGCCTGCCGGACCACCTCGTCCTCGTACTTCGTGACGATGAAGCCGTCCTCGTTGAGAGCCTGCGGTCCGGCGACGATCGTGATCGGATACGTCGGTGCCTCAGCGAGCCGTCCCGCGGAGTAGTCGCGGATGTCGGCGAGCACCGTCGGCGTGAGCTGCGCGGGCAGGATCACCGCGAGAACCGACGTCCCATCCTCGACCTGGGCCCGGGCCCCGGCGGGGGAGAGCACGCGCTCCTCGGTCCCGAACTCCTCAACCAGGGCGCCCTCCTTGAGGCGCTTGGCATATTCGTCGGAGAACGCGAGGTAGTCGACCATCGCGCTCTGCAGGGCCGGCATCTCGGAGACCGTGTCATCGACCCCGACGGCAACGGAGAAGCTCGGCGGGGATTCGACGCTCACCGCCGCGGAAACGTCCGCCGGAGGCCGCGGCTGACTGCTCGCAGCGATGGAGCGCTCGAGCTGCGCGAGCGCGGGGGCGAGGACCGCCAGCGCAAGGATGAAGACTGCGACGGCGGCGAGCAGAGGCCACAGCAGCAGACGCAGAGGACGACCGGATCCGAGGGCATTCGCCGAGACGAGGACTGAGCGCACGCCTTCATTCTCCCACCCCGGAGTGTGTCAGTCATCACACACCGGCTGGGAGGCTCGTGAGGCTTGGCCGGCCTCAGAGCATCTTGCCCTGCACATTCCATCCGTGGGTCTTGACGAGACTGAGCGCCTTCATCCGGCGGAACCCGACCGCATGGCCGGCGAGGAAGTTCGACAGACGCAGCCAGAACCCGTTCTTGTGCCGATCGACCGAGCGGATGTAGGCGTCGACGTCGACGTGCTTGGCCATGTTCTTGCCCGCGAAGAGGGCGATGAGCTTCATCGCGTCCTGCGGAGCGTAGAACGACGCGGTGCGATCGGCCGTGTACTCCTGGGCTCGCGAGAGCGACGGCGAGAGCCGGAGCAGGACGAGGATCGGCTGGATGCCGTTGCGCCACAGGTTCACGTGACCGCACTTGATGTGCCCGAGCTCGTGGGCCATGATGAAGCGCAGCGCGCCGAAGTCACCGTACATGTACGCGAGATCGACGATGTCACTGTAGACGACGACATAGCCGCGCTGCAGCTGGCACTTCGATGCGTAGGCGTTCATCATTCCGTTGCCGTTGATGACGTAGATCTGCGGGATCGTCGACATCCGTCCCGTGCCGGCACCGAAGCCCATCTCCACGGCGAGATCGTGGTAGACCCGGTAGAGCTCGGGGAACTGCTCGTCCGTGACCTCGACACCGTTGGAGATCTGTGACCAGAAGAGGTAGCGGATGTAGATGAAGCTGATGATCGGCGCGAACAGGCCGATGAGGACGCCGAGGGCCCATTCGTCGAGGGAGAGCCCGAGGAGCAGGTAGGTGAGCGCGCCGAGGGAGACGATCACGGTGAGCACGATGCCGAGGACGAGCATCGGCATCTCGGCACGATGGCGGAGCTGGCTGACCGAGGGGCCGTAGGCTCTCACCGGGGTGGGAGTCTGGTTGGCTGTCATGGAACTGTGTCCTCTTCGTCGTCGACTCGAGGAGAGCCGGGGGATGGGGATGACAGCGCCGAGGCGGCAGGGACCACCCAGCAGGCGCCGGGCTCACGGACGGGGCAGTCCAGCCGAAAGCCTGCGAAACACTAACACAGAACTCCGCAGCCCCCATTGCCGACGAGAGGGTACCTCAGCGCAGTTCCCGACAACACCGCCTGCCGCAGGTCGTCGCCGGCAGGTGCCAGGGACTCAGTCGGCGTCCGCCTCGAGCAGGTCGACACCGAGCAGCTCATACGCCCGGCGGTACTTCTCGGCCAGGCGCACGCGCGTCGCATCGTCGAGCGCGGCCTGCCGGACGGGGTCGGTGTTGTCGGCGAGGTCAGCGGTCTTGACGATGACGGCCAGCCGGTCGGACCGGACCCTGGCGAAGTAGTCCTCGACGGCCTCACCGCTGCGCTTCGTCACCGCATCAACCGCGGCGACCACCTCGGTGGGGAACTCACGACGCAGATCATCCGCGCTCACCGAGGTGTCCTCGACGACATCGTGGAGCCACGCCGCCGCGATCGCGGACTCGGCATCGGCGGAGTCCAGACCCTGCTCTTCAGCGATGGCGGCGGCATTGGCTGCCACCCGCCGCGGATGGTCGATGTAGTCCTGGCCCGCCTTGTCGACCTGGCCGGTGTGCGCCGTCCGAGCGATCGCCTCGGCGCGGGTGATGAGATCCTCGGTGCCATTCATGGTGCCTCCTGACGGGTGCGGACTCGGATGCCTTGGCGGGGACAGCCCCGGGGACCATCGGCGGTGGACGGCCCCGGGGCAGCGTCGGCTGCGATCAGCGCCAGCGCTGCCAGGCGGCCTGACGGCTGACGTCGGCGAGTTCGGCGACGCGGGCCCACGAATTGTGTTCGGCGAGCAGGCGGGCGCTCGTGCCGAGGGCCTCGCCGACTTCGGAGGACAGGGAGATGAGGGCGGAGAACGCCGCCGGATCGGGGGAGTGGGCGAGACCGTTGATCGCCTGCCGCGCCGAGGCGATGAGCTCGGCGACGGCTTCCACCCCGGGGTCGGCCTCGACATTCGGATCGGGCGCTGAGAACCGGGCGCCGCCGGCAGTCCCCGCGTTGGAGGACGCGGTGCCGGAGTCGCTGAGATCCACCGGTTCGGTGCTGTCGTCGTCGAGTGTCACAACGATCATCTCCTCGGGAGAGTTGAGGCTGCGGGTCCAACTGCGGGAGTGCCAGCGGTATTCGACCTCGCCCCTCAGGGGCCGATAGACGGCAGTGTACAGGGTGCCGAATGCGTTGTCGTAGTCCCCGCTCCAGACCCCTGGCCCGAGCATCGCCTCGGCCATCGCCTCGACTCCGCGTCCGTCCTCGAGCGCCTCGGTGAGAAGCTCCTGACGCTCGACGCTGCGGAACCGTCGAGCGTGGTCGGGGTAGTCCGGGTGGCGTCCCCGATGGTTCGTCGCGACCGGATCCTCGATGATCTCCGGGGCCATTCCCGGCCCGACGTACGCGGTGACGCTCCTGCCCGTCGCATCGACCATCGTGAGGTTGTAGTACATCGACACCGGAACGGTCTCGAGTCGGCGCAGGGCCTCGGGCACATCGCCGGCGACCTCGAGGAGGAAGCGGACGACGAGCGGTGCGGCGAAGCCGTCCCCGTCGCCGGGGCGTCCGCCGAACGCGAGGGAGACGGCCAGCCCGTCCTCGTTCAACCCGTCGAGCAGACCCCACAGGCAGTCGGAGGTGCCGATGACCCGTCGGGTGCCGTACCGGGTGGAGGCGTGGACCTGTTCGAAGAGTTCGAGGCCGTAGTCGTAGTTGCGCAGCAGCGCCGGTTCGGGAGAGGACATGGCGACCTGGGAGCAGCCGGGCAGGAAGCGTGGCGGGTTCCACAGGGTGAGCATCCGCGCGGCCGTCTCATCGTTGCCGGTGAGTTCGACGAGTCGCTCCCATGTCGGCACGAGCTCGGGCATGTGCTCACGCAGCTTGGCCTCCGCGGTGGCCAGATCGGGTCGGGCCCAGTCGCCCTGACTGAGGTACCAGGCGCGGTAGGCCGGCCACACGGTGTCGAACAGTGCCTGCCAGCGGGTCGAGGGGCGGTCTTCGGTGATTCCGTAGAAAGTGAAAGAAGTCATGTGTCAAGGCTAGGTTGACACTTCATCGCGTGTCAAGAAAATATTGACGCTGAGTCGAGAGGCATGGGCGGATTGCGGTGTTCTCCGTGGTCACCGGGCCTGTGTCGGTCTTATGGACTCTGAGGCTGTGTACCCTTGAGGGCAAGCGGCCTGGGCATCATCGGCTCCGGTCGAGGCGAACGGAGAATGACATGTCGCTGCTGGTCCACCTCGTCGTCCTGTGCGGACTGTTCATCATCATGGGCATCCTCACGACCCCGCCGGGCAACCGCGACTGGAAGCGGATCGGCGGGTTCCTCGGTGCCATCGGCCTGGGCCTGGCGATGACCGTCGTCGGGATGGTCGTCCTCATCGTCATGCTCGGCCTCTACATCGTCGGCGTCGCACTCATCAATATCGGCCCCGGACTCTTCCTCGGCGTCATCTCCGTGGCTCTGGCGTCGGGGATCATCATGTTCCTCATCGTCCAGCCGATCTTCAAGCGCGCCGGCGTCGGCCTGGAGATCCTCACGATCACCGAGTACTACATCCAGTGGTTCCTCATCTACGTCACCGTCTACCAGGTGATCTTCGACCAGCTCAACGGGCTCGGCCGCGTCGTCAACGAACGCGATCTCACGCAGGAGCTCAACTCCTACCTCTCCTCGATCCTCGACCCCTCGGCCCTCATCGCGATCCTCCTCCCGGTGCTCCTGTCGATCTGGGTCGCCGTGGCGATCGCGAAGATCCGCCTCGACGCCCCGTTCTCCACCGACGGCGACAGTGCGACGGCGGCGGTGTCCGAGTCCTCCGAGAAGTCCGCGTCCTCCGGCGCCGAGGCGGACGATCCGACCGAAGAGCCCGGTGAGAGTCGAGTCGTGCAGGTCGAGCGACTGACCGTCACGGAGGACCCCTCCGGCACCGAGGTGGGGGAGAGCACCGCGGTCACCGAACGCACCGAGGAACCGGGCTCCGCGGAACAGGCCCCGCGAGCAGCGGAGCCGACCCCGGAAACGCAGAGTCCCGCCGATCCGGAGAGGACCGACGGGACCGGGCGGCACAGGCCGAAACACTGAGGAGCGGGGCTACTTCTTCTTCGGGGTGAACGACGTCGAGCACGACCACGACGTCTTGCCCTTCTTCGCGGTGACGGTGACCTTGACCTTCTTGCCCGGGGTGGCGCCCGAGATGTAGTAGTCGAGGTTCGCCGCGCCCTTCGTCGACGCGGTCGCGTTCTTCTTCGTCTTCGTCGTCTTGTAGTGCGCGGTCGTCGTCACCTTCGCCTTCGCCCCGACCTTCGAGACCTTGACCGTCGTCCACGAGTACTGCTTCGGCTTCGAATTCGACATGGAGACCTTGCACGACTTCGTCGCCGCCTCGGCGGGGGTCGCGTCGAGGGCGATCGGGCCGGCGAGGAGTCCGGCAGCGAGAACGAGAGCGAGGCCCGGGCGCAGGCGGGCAGGGGTGATCACGGACATGATTCTCCTGAAGGATCAATGAGGGGTGAGGCGACCGCCCGGAAATGGGCGTCGCCTCATCATAAGCACTGCGGCTGTTGTCCGACGAGTCCGGAGGCGGGCCTGCGATGAGACCTTCGTCACAGTGTCGCGGGTGCCCGACGACCGCCTCGGCGAGGGGGTGGTCCGGTGTGTTGACCATCACAGCGATGCGGTGTTCAATGGTGACCGTGAGTATTAGTGAACGATCGATCAGCTTCGATCGAGCGTGAGCGCCGTCGGACGGCGCATGCCGCCCGACACCCCGATTCACCATCATTTGCAGGGATCCGCGCGGGCGATCACACGGTCGGACTGCGCGCCCTCAAGACTGTGAGGACCACATGAGCGAAGCGTTCATCTACGACGCAGTGCGCACGCCGCGCGGGAAGAACCGCGGCGGAGCGCTGCACGGCACCAAACCCATCGACCTCGTCGTCGGACTCATCGACGCCCTGCGCGAGCGCAACCCCGACCTCGACGATGCGGCGATCGACGACATCGTCTTGGGCGTCGTCTCCCCGGTCGGCGAACAGGGCTCGGACATCGCCCGCACCGCGGCGCTCGTCGCCGGGCTCGACGAATCCGTCGCCGGCGTCCAGGTCAACCGGTTCTGCGCCTCGGGACTCGAAGCCGTCAATCTCGCCGCCCAGAAGGTCGGCAGCGGCTTCGAATCGCTCGTGCTCGCCGGCGGCGTCGAATCGATGTCGCGGATTCCGCTCGGCTCCGACGGCGGCGCCTGGTCGCAGGATCCGACGACGAACTACGACACCTACTTCGTGCCGCAGGGCATCGGCGCCGATCTCATCGCGACGACCGAGGGCTTCACCCGCGACGACCTCGACGCCTATGCCGCCGAATCCCAGCGCCGCGCCGCCGAGGCGTGGGAGGACGGCCGCTTCGACGGTTCCGTCGTGCCCGTCAAGGACCTCAACGGCGTGACGATCCTCGACCGCGACGAGCACATGCGTCCCGGCTCGACCGTCGACTCGCTGTCCCAGCTGCCCCCGGCGTTCGCGAAGCTCGCCGAGCAGACCGGCTTCGACGACGTCGCCCTGCAGAAGTACCACTGGGTCGAGGAGATCGACCACGTCCATACCGCCGCGAACTCCTCGGGCATCGTCGACGGTGCCGCGCTCGTCGTCATCGGCGACGAGGAGGTCGGAAAGACGATGGGGATGAAGCCGCGCGCCCGCATCGTCGCGACCGCCGTCGTCGGCTCCGAACCGACGATCATGCTCACCGGCCCCACCCCGGCCACGCAGAAGGTCCTCGACAAGGCCGGACTCACCGTCGATGACATCGACCTCTTCGAACTCAACGAGGCCTTCGCCGCCGTCGTCCTCAAGTGGATGAAGGACCTCGACATCCCGCACGAGAAGGTCAACGTCAACGGCGGGGCGATCGCCATGGGCCACCCGCTCGGTGCGACCGGGGCGATGATCCTCGGCACCGTCCTCGACGAGCTCGAACGCCGCGACCTCAATCGCGGCCTCATCACTTTGTGCATCGGTGCAGGCATGGGCATCGCGACGATCATCGAAAGGGTCTGACATGACGAACGCTCACTACTCCCGCACCACCGACGCCGACGGCATCGTCACCGTCGTCCTCGACGACCCCGATTCCTCGGTCAACACGATGAACGACCACTTCGGAGCCGCCCTCGAGGAGACCGTCGACTGGTTGGAAGCCAACGTCGACGACATCACCGGCGTCGTCATCACCTCGGCGAAGAAGACGTTCTTCGCCGGCGGTGACCTCGACCGACTGCGCCGGGCCGATCCGGAGAACGCCGAGGCGGAGACCGCGCAGGTCGAGCACATCAAGTCGCTCCTGCGTCGTCTCGAGAAGCTCGGCAAGCCCGTCGTCGCCGCGATGAATGGCGCGGCACTCGGCGGCGGCCTCGAGATCGCGCTCGCCGCCCACCATCGGATCGCCGCCGACGACGTGAAGTCCGCGCGCTTCGGACTGCCCGAGGTCACCCTCGGGCTGCTGCCCGGTGGCGGCGGAGTCTCGCGCGTCGTGCGGATGATCGGCCTGCAGAACGCCCTGCAGAAGGTCATCCTGCCGGGCACGAAGTTCACCGCCGCTGACGCCCAGCAGCTCGGTCTCATCGATGAGCTCGCGCCCGCCGCGGACCTCGAGGATCGCGCGAAGGCCTGGATCAAGGCCAACCCCGAGGCGGTGCAGCCGTGGGACGTCAAGGGCTTCAAGATCCCCGGCGGCGCCCCGACCTCACCGTCGGTCGCGATGCTGCTGCCGGCACTGCCGTCGACCCTGCGCCGCCAGCTCAAGGGGGCCCCGATGCCCGCCCCGCGCGCGGCCATGGCCGCGGCCGTCGAAGGTGCGCTCGTCGACATCGACACCGCGCTCACCGTTGAGACCCGCTACTTCGTCAGCCTCACCCACACTGCGGTGGCGAAGAACATGATCAAGGCGTTCTTCTTCGACCTCGGCCACATCAACTCCGGCGGCTCCCGACCTGACGGCATCGAACCCCGCCAGGTGAAGAAGCTCGGCGTCCTCGGCGCCGGGATGATGGGGGCCGCGATCGCCTACACCGCCGCGCGCGCCGGCATCGAGGTCGTCCTCAAGGACGTCGAACTCGCCGCCGCGGAGAAGGGCAAGGCCTATGCCGTCAAGCGCGAGGAGGCGGCGCTGGCCAAGGGCAAGACGACCCCGGAGAAGTCCGAGGCGGTGCTCGCCCGCATCCACCCCTCGGCCTCGGTCGAGGACTTCGCCGGCGTCGACTTCGTCATCGAAGCCGTCTTCGAGTCCGTGCCCGTCAAGCAGCAGGTCTTCGGGGAGATCGAGAACATCGTCGCTCCCGACGCGGTCCTCGGCTCGAACACCTCGACCCTGCCGATCACGGAACTCGCAACCGGGGTCGAGCGGGAGGCCGACTTCATCGGCGTCCACTTCTTCTCACCCGCGGACAAGATGCCGCTCGTGGAGATCATCACCGGGGAGAACACCTCGGATGAGACGCTGGCCCGGACCTTCGACTTCGTCCAGCAGATCCGGAAGACCCCGATCGTCGTCACCGACTCCCGCGGATTCTTCACCTCGCGGGTCATCGGGACGTTCATCGCCGAGGCGGTCGCCGCCGTGGGCGAGGGCGTCGAACCCTCCAGCGTCGAACAGGCGGCCCTCCAGGCCGGCTACCCGACCGGTGCGCTCCAGCTCCTCGACGAGCTCACCCTCACCCTGTCGCAGAAGATCCGCCAGGAGACCCGGGCCGCGGTCGAGGCCGGCGGCGGCACGTGGGAGGAACACCCCTCCGAGGCGGTCATCGACTGGATGGTCGAGAAGGGACGCACCGGACGCAAGGACGGTGCCGGATTCTACGAGTACGACGAGACCGGCAAGCGCACCCACCTGTGGCCCGGCGTGCGCGAGCACTTCGACTCCGGATCGAGGGAGGAGCCGTTTTCCGATCTGCAGGAGCGGATGCTCTTCGCCGAGGCGATCGAGACGATCAAGTGCCTCGACGAGGGCGTGCTCACCTCGGTGCCCGATGCCAACATCGGGTCGATCTACGGCATCGGCTTCCCCGCCTGGACCGGCGGCGTCCTCCAGTACGTCAACCAGTACGAGGGCGGACTGCCCGGCTTCGTCGAGCGGGCGAAGGAACTCGCCGCGACCTACGGTGAGCGGTTCACCCCGCCGGAGTCGCTCATCGCCCGCGCGGCGTCGGGGGAGACCTACGAGTGAGGTGACGTCAGCCGCTGGGTGAGCTGCAGACAGCGCTCACAGACCGGAGGCCCGGACGACGCGATTCGTCCGGGCCTCCGGCGTGTTCGACCCCAAAGTCAGACCGGACGGTCGAGAGCCGTGCGCGCGGCGAGCTGCGGGTAGGTGCGGACGAGTCCGTCCTTGTCGATCGTGAGGTCCGCCGTAAAATCCCGCGTCCCGCTCGTGTACCGGACGTGGTCGGCATCGATGCCCGCGTAGATCTGCGGGCCGGCGATGACATTGAGGGAGGGCATGTCGATCCACGCCATCGTCAGCGAATGCTCGGCCGTCGTGTCGGTCTGCAGAGCGAGGCGGCGGATCGGCATCGTGTTCGTCAGCGGACACAGCCCGAGATCGCAGTCGAGCGCACCGTCGAGGGCATCGGCGTCGACAATGCCCGGGCTCGGCAGCGGAACGGGCGGTGTCCCCGACTGCGTGGTCTCACTCGACCAGCGACCCGTGTCTTGATCCCTCGTAAGCGTGAGTGTGCGCGCCCAGCCGCGGCCCTGCACGGCGACCGCGACGGTCCTCGTGATCCACCCGTCACGGGCATCGACCGTCCACGCCGCCGTATAGTCGCCGGTGACCTGTCGCCCGACACCGTAGAGACCGTCAGCGAGGAGAACCTCGGCGCTGTCGCGACGATCAGGATCATCGAGACCTCTCCATGCGACCTGCCGTGAGTGCGCATCGGCAGAGGTCGCCTCGAAGAGATCGATCGTCGTGTCGTAGTACCTCGAGGTGGCACCGAGCGGAGCCATCCCGATGCGCCGGGCCACCGCTTGTGAGGCGGGGTTGTCCGGTCGGACGACGGCGATGATCCGGTCGAGTCCGTCGGCGAAACCGGCAGCGAGCAGCAGCGCCCCCGCCTCGGCGGCATAACCTCTGCCCGCATGCGCGGTATGGGACCGCCAGCCGATCTCCACGTCGTCACCGGACTCTCCGGCGCTGTAGCGGATCGGTTTGAGGACCGCAGCGCCGACCGGGGTGCCGTCGTGGAGGGTCACGCACCACCAGCCTCGTCCCGGTGACGCCGACTCGCTGACCGTGGTGATCCACGCGGCGGCGTCCTCGACCCGGGGCATCGCCGCCGTCGGGATGAAGCGGAGGAGATCCGGATTCGCGTGGAGCTCGTGGACGAACGGCGCATCACGGTCATCGAACCGCCTGAGAATGAGCCGGGCGCTGACATAGTCGGGCGGCGGAGGATCCGCGAGCGCAGTCATGTCACGAGCCTACGCCGCGGAACTGACACCGGCGGGGACTCCGGCGGAATAGCTCCGGCGCCTGCCGTGTTGTGCGTCGCACGGGCGCACAACACGGTGTCCGCAGATCCCACCCGACAGCCCCTTTGAGGAGGCGCGATGCGCGCAGCGGTCTATGACCAGTTCACCGATGACTTCGACGACATCACCATCCGAGCGGTCGAGGATCCGAAGGTGCCGCCGGCCTCCGTCCTCATCGAAGTCAAGGCCGCGGGGGTCAACCCCGTCGACTGGAAGCTCGTCGGCGGCGGGCTCGACAAGTTCCTGCCCACCCAGTTCCCCGTCATCCCCGGCTGGGACGTCGCCGGCACCGTCATCGGCCTCGGCTTCGACACCCCGGAGTTCGAGATCGGCGATGAGGTCGTCGCCTACGCCCGGAAGGACGTCCTCGGCGGCGGCACCTTCGCGGAGAAGGTCGCCGTCCCCGTCCACGCCGTGACGAAGAAGCCCGCGGGACTGACCTGGGAGCAGGCCGGAGGGCTGCCGCTGGCCGGCAACACCGCCCTGCGCACCCTCGACGCCCTCGGCGACCTCGAGGGGAAGGCCGTCCTCATCCACGGTGCCGCCGGAGGCGTCGGCAGCATGGCCGTCCAGATCGCGAAGGCCGCCGGCGCCCGCGTCATCGGCACCGCCTCCGAGCGCAACCACGACTACCTGACAGGCCTCGGCGCCGAACCAGTCACCTACGGCGAGGGCCTGGCCGACCGGGTCACGGAGCTTGCAGGCGGTCCCGTCGACGCCGTCGCCGATTTCGTCGGCGGCCAGCTCGAGACCACGCTCGCCGTCCTCGCCGACGACGGAGCGCACGCCTCGATCGCCGACCCGACCGTGACCGAGCACGGCGGTCGCTACATCTGGGTGCGCCCCGACGGAGCGACGACGGCCCGACTCACCGAGCTCGTCGACGCGGGCAAGCTCACCGTCGATGTCGCAGAGATCTTCCCCCTCGCCGAGGTGGCCGACGCGTTCCGCTCGAGCGCGACCGGGCACACTCGCGGCAAGCTCGTCATCGTCCCCTGACCGGCCCGCACCCCGGTCGGCGCAGTCACCCGCGGCCGGGGGTCAGCCGATCCCCAGCGCCGCGGTCGCTGCCGCTCGCAGCTCGCGGCGGACCACCTCGGCGCTGGAGCTGCGGGCAAGGTACGGCGTCGAATTCATCATCCCGAACGCCGCGTGGACGCGCACGGTCGCGGCCTCGAGCGACCAGTCCGGGTGGGCCTGGGCCGCGACGGCCGCCCATTCGCTGACGTACTGACGCTGCAGACGCCGCACCGTGCGCCGTGACCCGTCGGGCAGGGCGGCGAAGTCGCGGTCCTGGATGCGGATGAGGTCGGGCTCGGACATCGCGAAGTCGATGTGGAAGTCGACGAGCGCCCGCAGCGTCGACACCGCCTCGGCGGCCTGGGAGGCGATCGCATCCCCACCGGTCTGCAGGTACTGGGAGATCCCGACGAGGAGCTCCTCGAGCACGGCCTCCTTCGACTCGAAGTGCCGGTAGACCGCGGGTGCGGAGATGCCCACGCCCTTGGCCAGGTCCTCGAGGCGGACCCCGTGGAAACCGTGCCGGGCGAAGAGCGTCTTCGCCACCGCGAGCAGCTGCTCACGCCTGGCCGCCTTCGCCGCCGCCCGCGGCGACGTCGCTTCCGTCTGCTTCATTCCCACTCACATTCGTGCTCGATGATCGTGCGCGTTGTCACACTCGACCGTGAGCAGTATCATAGCAGTCAGTTAATCACCATTAACTGAAACTGCAGTGAGGGGACCAGGGAATGAGAGCAGTGGGAACTGCGGCCAACCCGGCGGCCGGACAGGCCAACGCCGAGGCGCACGCCGAGCTCATCGCCGAACTCCGGGACCGCATCAGCGCCACCGCGCTCGGCGGGCCCGAGAAGTCCAGGCAGAAGCACATCGACCGCGGCAAGCTCCTGCCCCGCGACCGTGTCGAGGCCCTCCTCGACCCCGGCACCCCCTTCCTCGAACTCTCCCCGCTCGCGGCGAACGGGATGTACGACGACGCGAGCCCGGGCGCCGGGATCATCACCGGCATCGGCCGAGTGGCCGGGCGCGAATGCGTCATCGTCGCCAATGACGCCACCGTCAAGGGCGGGACCTACTACCCGGTGACGGTGAAGAAGCACCTGCGGGCCCAGGAGATCGCGAAGGACAACCGTCTGCCCTGCATCTACCTCGTCGACTCCGGCGGTGCGAACCTGCCCAACCAGGACGACGTCTTCCCCGACCGCGAGCACTTCGGCCGGATCTTCTACAACCAGGCGACCCTGTCCGCCGCAGGCATCCCGCAGCTCGCCGCCGTCCTCGGCTCCTCGACCGCCGGCGGCGCCTACGTCCCGGCGATGGCCGACGAATCGATCATCGTCTCCGAGCAGGGCACGATCTTCCTCGGCGGCCCGCCGCTGGTCAAAGCCGCGACCGGTGAAGAGGTCAGCGCCGAAGACCTCGGCGGCGGCGCGCTGCACTCCCGGGTCTCCGGCGTCACCGACCACCTCGCGGCCAACGACGCGCACGCGCTCGAGATCATGCGCGACATCGTCTCCACCCTCGGGCCGAAGCCGGCGCCGAACTGGGACGTCATCGAACCGCAGGAACCACTCCACTCACCTGCGGAGCTCACCTCGATCGTCCCCGTCGACTCGAAGGTCCCCTACGACGTCCACGAGGTCATCGCGCGCCTCGTCGACGGCTCGCAGTTCCACGAATTCAAGGCTGAGTACGGCACGAGCCTCGTCACCGGCTTCGCCCACATCGACGGCCACCCCGTCGGCATCATCGCCAACAACGGCATCCTCTTCGGCGAGTCCGCCCAGAAGGGCGCCCACTTCATCGAACTCTGCGACCAGCGGACGATCCCGCTCGTCTTCCTCCAGAACATCTCCGGCTTCATGGTCGGCCGCGACTACGAAGCCGGCGGCATCGCCAAGCACGGAGCGAAGATGGTCAACGCCGTCGCCACCGCCCGCGTCCCGAAGTTCACCGTCGTCATCGGCGGATCCTTCGGTGCCGGCAACTACTCGATGTGCGGGCGCGCCTACTCCCCGCGCTTCCTGTGGATGTGGCCCAACGCCCGCATCTCCGTGATGGGCGGCGAACAGGCCGCCAGCGTCCTCTCCACCGTCAAACGCGACCAGATCGAAGCCCGCGGGGAGACCTGGTCGGCCGAGGCCGAAGACGAGTTCAAGCAGCCCATCCGCGACCAGTACGAAGCCCAGGGCAACCCGTACTACTCGACGGCGAGGCTGTGGGACGACGGCATCATCGAACCTCAGGACACCCGCGAGATCCTCGCGCTCGCCCTCGACCTCGCCCGCTTCTCGCCCCTGAGCCGACCGCTCGACGCCGCCGGCTACGGCGTCTTCAGAATGTGAGCTGACCAATGTTCGACACCATCCTCATCGCCAACCGCGGCGAGATCGCCCTGCGCGTCATCCGCACCGCGAAGCGCTTAGGGCTCCGCACCGTCGCCGTCTACTCCGACGCCGACGCCCACGCCGCCCACGTCAGGGCCGCCGACACCGCCGTGCGGCTCGGTCCGGCCGCCGCCTCGGAGTCCTACCTCGACATCGACAAGGTCATCGCCGCCGCCCAGGCGACCGGGGCCCAGGCCATTCACCCCGGCTACGGCTTCCTCTCCGAGAATGCCGACTTCTCGGCCGCGTGCGAGGCCGCCGACATCGTCTTCCTCGGTCCCGGACCCGAGGCGATCCGGACGATGGGCGACAAGATCACCGCGAAGCAGGCCGTCTCGGCCCGCGGCGTTCCCCTCGTGCCCGGCACGCAGGACGCCTCGATGAGCAACGAGGCGCTCATCGCCGCCGCCGAGGACATCGGCTACCCCGTCCTCATCAAGCCCTCGGCCGGTGGCGGCGGCAAGGGCATGCACGCGGTCTTCGAGCCTGCCGACCTGCCCGCCGCGCTCGAGACCGCACGGCGCGAGGCCGCGAACTCCTTCGGCGACGACACCCTCTTCCTCGAACGACTCGTCGCGACCCCGCGCCACATCGAAGTCCAGGTCATGGCCGATGCGCACGGCAACGTCATCCACCTGGGCGAACGCGAATGCTCCCTCCAGCGCCGCCACCAGAAGGTCATCGAGGAAGCCCCCTCGGCCCTCCTCGACGCAGCGACCCGGGAGCGGATCGGTCAGGCGGCGATCGAGACGGCGAAGTCCGTGGGCTACCGGGGTGCCGGCACCGTCGAGTTCATCGTCGGCGCCGACCATCCCGACGAGTTCTTCTTCATGGAGATGAACACCCGACTCCAGGTCGAGCACCCCGTCACCGAGGAGGTCACCGGGGTCGATCTCGTCGAACTCCAGCTGCGCGTCGGCGCCGGCGAGGAGCTGCCGCTGAGCCAGGACGACATCACCCTGACCGGGCACTCGATCGAGGCGCGGATCTACGCCGAGGACCCCGCCCGCGGGTTCCTCCCCACCGGCGGCCGCGCGCTCGACGTCGTGTTCCCTGCCGGGGAGGGCATCCGCGTCGACTCGGGACTCGACGCCGGTCAGCGGGTCGCCTCCGACTACGATCCGATGATCGCCAAGCTCATCGTCTCCGGCCCCGACCGGGCCACGGCCCTCGCCCGTCTCGATGCCGCGCTCGCAGCCTCGGCGGTGCCGGGCATCGTGACGAACATCGACTTCCTCCGCACCCTGGTCACCCTCCCCGAGGTCGTCGCCGGTGACCTCGACACCTCACTCATCGACCGCCTCGGCGAGGACCAGCTCGCCCACATCGCCGGTGAGATCGACCGGCAGATCGCGACCGCCGCGGTCCTGCAGACGCAGGGTCGGGCCGGCACCGAGGTGACCGGGGAGCTCACTGCGGGCGCGCTGTGTCGGGGGACCGCCTCGGCGTGGGCGCGGGCGAATCCCTTCCGCACCTCGCGTCCGGACTTCCGCCCCACGGTCGCCCTCACCGTCGACGGGGAGACGGTCGACGTCACGAGCGCCGTCGACGACGTCACCGTCGATGACGACGGCACCTGGCACGTCCTCATCGACGGCACCCAGCACACCGGCCGGGTCTTCTCCGACGCCGGTGACCGGTCGATCTGGGTGACCGGCGACCGCGGCATCCACGTCTTCACCCGCCCGCAGGCCGACACCTCGCTCACCCCCGGGGCAGGCGGGGCAGAGGTGCTCGCTCCGATGCCCGGTTCCGTCGTCGACGTCAAGGTCGAGTCCGGCGCCCACGTCGATGCCGGCGACCCGATCGTCGTCGTCGAGGCGATGAAGATGGAGCACGTGCTCACCGCCCCGGCCACCGGCACCGTCACCGTCACCGCGGTGCCGGGCGCCCAGGTGGCCCTCGACGAGGTGCTCGCCACCGTTGTCGACGACAGCGCCGATGCCGCGGATTCCGCGACAGAGTCCGAGACGGCGGCCGCGGTCGCCGGGAAGGGCGGCGCCGCATGACCACCGCACCACAGACCGCACACACCAGTGAAACCACGCCCACCGGCGGAGAGGACACGATGAGCACTTTCGTCCCGGGCATGCTGCCCGAAGAATACGAGGACCTGCGTCAAGGCGTTGCGAAGTTCGCTGACGAGGAGGTCGCCCCCGTCAGCGCCGAACTCGACGCGAAGCACGAGTTCCCCTACGACCTCGTCGCGAAGATGGGGCAGATGGGCCTCTTCGGCCTGCCCTTCGACGAGGAGTACGGCGGCATGGGCGGAGACTACTTCGCGCTGTGCCTGGCGATCGAGGAGATCGCCCGCGTCAACCAGTCCCTGGCCATCACCCTCGAGGCCGGGGTGTCGCTCGGCGCGATGCCGATCTACCGGTTCGGCACCGAGGAGCAGAAGCGCGAATGGCTGCCGAAGCTCACCGACGCCTCCGGTCTCGCCGCCTTCGGACTCACCGAACCCGAAGCCGGGTCCGACGCCGGGGGCACCCGGACGAAGGCGACGCTCGAGAACGGCACGTGGACGATCAACGGATCGAAGTCGTTCATCACGAACTCCGGCACCGACATCACCCGTCTCGTCACCGCCACGGCTGTGACCGGGACGAAGACCTCGAAGTCGGGCCGTGAGGTGCCGGAGATCTCGACGATCATCATCCCTGCCGGCACCCCCGGCTTCACCGCCGAGCCCCCGTACGACAAGGTCGGCTGGAACTCCTCGGACACGCACCCGCTGACGTTCGACAATGTCCAGGTGCCCGAGGAGAACCTGCTCGGCGAACGCGGCCGCGGCTACGCGAACTTCCTCCGGATCCTCGACGAGGGTCGCATCGCCGTCGGTGCGCTCTCCGTCGGTGCCGCCCAGGGCTGCGTCGACGAGTCCGTCAAGTACGCGAAGGAGCGTCAGGCCTTCGGTCACCCGATCGCCGACTTCCAGGGCATCCAGTTCAAGATCGCCCGCATGGAGGCTCGCGTTGTCGCCGCTCGCGCCGCGTACTACCTCGCCGCCTCCCGCATGCTCGCGGGTCTGCCGTTCAAGAAGGAAGCGGCGATCGCGAAGATGATCGCCGGTGACGCGGCCATGGACAACGCCCGCGACGCCACGCAGATCCACGGCGGCTACGGCTTCATGAACGAATACCTCGTCGCCCGGCACTACCGCGACTCGAAGATCCTCGAGGTCGGCGAGGGCACGACGGAGGTCCAGCTCATGCTCATCGCCCGCGAACTCGGGCTCTGACCTCGCCGGTCGCGGAGTTTGCGGCGTTGCCGGGGGTCAGGGGTCGCGGTGCCCGGCGGGTGCCGGTGGCGCGGTGCTGGTCTCGCGGTGCCGGATGCGCTCATTCCGTGACCCGGTGGTGACGTCGGCGCGCGCCCGCCGCTCATCATCGCCCCGCCGAGGCGGTCCCCACCCCTGCCCCGCACGAACCGGTGCGGTCGTGCGGGCTCCGGGGGCCGCCTCGGCGGTTAGGGTTGTCCTCAACCCCACGAACGGAGGCTGCGGGTGAACACCATCGATTGGGCGAACATCAATTGGGCGACCGTGGCGTCGGTGACGTGGATCGTCATCGAGTACATCGTGAAGATCATCGCGATCGGCGTCGTGCCGGAGAATCGGCGCCCGTCATCGTCATCGGCGTGGCTGCTGCTCATCCTCTTCCTGCCCATCGTCGGCATCCCGCTCTTCCTCCTCATCGGCAGCCCCTACATCAACCGGCGGCGCGCCCGGATCCAGGCGATGGCGAACGAGCTCATGCACAAGGGCGCCGACGACCTGCCCGATGTGCCGCCGTCGCTGAAGGCCCCGCGGGATTTCGACCTCATCGCCGAACTCGGTCGCAACCTCACCGAGTTGCCGATGGTCACCGGCACCAACCACGGCATCACGATGGACTACGACCGTACGATCGAGCGGATGGCCGAGCTCGTCGACGGGGCGCAGAAGTACGTTCATGTGCAGATCTACATCATGGCGTGGGACCAGACGACCGACGTCTTCTTCGAAGCCCTGACACGCGCAGCGGCCCGCGGCGTCCACGTCCGGGTCCTCTACGACCACATCGGGTCGCGGAAGTACCCGGGATTCCATTCGCTCGGCAAACGGCTGACCGCGGCCGGGATCGAATGGCACCTCATGCTCCCGTTCATCCCATGGCGGGGCAAGCTGCGCCGCATCGACCTGCGCAATCACCGCAAACTCCTCGTCGTCGACGGGAAGCGCGCGGTGATGGGCTCGCAGAACATGATCGACTCGACCTACGACATGAAGGCCAACATCAAGGTCGGGCGGCATTGGAACGACATCATGGTCGAGGTCAGCGGCGAGATCGTCGCCTCGATCGAAGCGGTCTTCGCCACCGACTGGTATTCCGAATGCGGTGAGGAACTGGGCATCCGCGACTACGAGGGCACCGCGCCGGAGCCGGACGTCGGGGGAGACGTCTGCGGCATGCAGCTCATTCCCTCGGGGCCGGGGTTCACGACAGAGCCGAACCTCAAGGTCTTCAACTCGCTGTTCTACCTCGCCCAGCGGAAGCTCTCGATCGTCAGCCCCTACTTCATCCCCGACGAGTCCCTGCTCGCCGCGATCAACACCGCGTCCTACCGCGGCGTCGACGTCGAGCTCTACGTCAGCGAGGAGGCCGACCAGTACGTCGTCGGCCGCGCCCAGGCCTCGTACTACCAGGCCCTGCTCGAGGCGGGGGTGCGCATCTACCTCTACCCGAAGCCCGCGGTCCTCCACACGAAGTGCTTCGTCGTCGACGGCGAGTACGGGGTCATGGGGTCCTCGAACATGGACATGCGCTCCTTCGGACTCAACTACGAGATCAGTCTGCTCACGACCGGCGGCAACCTCGTCCCCGACATCAACGCGGTCATCGACGACTACCGGGAGAAGAGCCACGAGCTCACCCTCGACGAGTGGATGAAGCGGCCGTGGACACGCCGGTACATGGAATCGGCGATGCGGTTGATGTCGGCGCTCGCGTAGAGGTGTCGGCGCCGAGCGGTTCTTTCGGCGTGCCGGGCGGTTCAGTCGTGCTCGGCACCGCCGATGCCCTCGGGATCCCTGACCGTGGCGAGCCTGCGGTCGAGCGGGTCATGCCACCAGCGGTCCGTGCCGCGGTCGAGCACAGCCACGCGGGCCTCAAGCGGGGGCCGCTGGGATTCCGGGACGACGGAGGACAGGGTGGCGAAGAGCGCTCGCAGACGCCGCTGGATCTGGATCGACGAGGTCCCGAACTGGCGGATCTCGTCGGTCGCCGCCTCGATGTACTCGGTCCAGCTGCGCGTCCAATCCCGCAGCACCGAGGCGTCCGGGCTGGCCGCGAGCGTGCGCTCCTGCTGCGCGACGAGCGGTGAGAGGCCGATGAGGATGGCCTCGATCTGGTCGAGGGCCTGAACCGCTCGGGACGGATCGTTGACCGCCGGCGACAGGGCCTTGAGCGCGATGTCGACGATGGTGCGGATGGCTCCGAACGGTCCGTTCGCGGCCGATTCGATGTCGCCGAATGCGACGGCCTTCTCCAGCTCGGCGGCCTGTTTGCTGCTCAGTTCGACGCTCGTGCGGAACAGGAGCGTGCGGACCGGCACGGGGGAGCCGACGGTGGGGACGAGCTCGATCGTGCAGTGCCACGCGTCTTCGAAGTCGAGCAGACGCGGGGTGTTGACCGCCAGCAGCGCATCGCCGCCGCGGCCGGGGCGCTGTCGGTGCACCGGATGACCGTTGGGCACGGAGCGCTGGGACACCGCAGCCGCCTCGGTGGGGAATCTCTTCGGCAGGTAGCGGGTGGCTCTCCAGCCGTCACGGGCGAGTTTGCGCAGCAGGGCGCCGGAGGTGAGGAGCTGGCAGACACGGACGACGAAGGCGAGGAACATCACCGCGCAGGCGAGGGTGGCGGTGACGGCACCGATCGTGCCCACCCACGGTTTGTAGTTGTCCTCGCCGAGCGCGATGCTCAGGGCGATGAGCAGCGCATAGACGAATGTCGCGATGAACGAGCCGAGCGCCCACTGGACGACGCGATCGGCTTGGAGCAGGGGAGCCAGGCGCACTGACATCGCCGTGATGCCGAGGCTCATCGCCGTCGTCAGGGCGGCGAAGGCGAGACCGGCCAGGGTGACCATGGCGCCTGAGATGATGCCGAGCAGGGAGCCGACGCTGCCCGAATCGAGGTCCGGATAGGAACTGAAGACGGTCGTGAGCTGACGGTCGACGAACGGGGTGAGCACGCCGAGGACGGCGGCGGCGATGACGAGCCTGAGCGGGACGCCCCACATCGTCGCCGGCCGCAGGTGCCGACGGATCCTGCGCCATTCCCGCCGGTCGGAGGCGGTCTCCCGGATCTCGGTGTGCTGCCGCGGCATCGGGCCTCCTTGCGTCTCCGTCGTCGGCCACTGGGCCGGGTGGTGGAGAGTCTATCCCGGCAGCGGGCCGTCGGGGCCCGTGACGCGGGTGCCGCTCACTGCGTGACGGTCTCCGGGCTGAGCACTCCGGCATCGTGGCGGTAGAGGACGGGTGCGCGTCCGGCAGGTTCCTCCCAGCTCTCCTGCCGTCCGAGGGCGGTGAGATCGAGCATGCCGTAGGCCGGCATCATCACCTCGAGCCCGCGGGCGTAGACCGAATAGGTGTGGAAGATGTCGTCGCCGTCTCTGAGGAAGACACTGATCCCCGGTTGCTCTCCCCGATAGGTCGTCAGCCATTCCTGCCCGGCGGCGATGAGTTCGTCGGCGTCGCGGAAGTTGTAGTTCGGCGGTGCCGCCTCGGGGTCGAGGGTGGCGTGGAAGTCGAGGTTGAAGTCGCTGTTCGCCGAGGAGAACCACGGGAAGGACCAGCCTCTCGCCGTCCGGTAGGCTTCGATCTTCTCCAGCGGTGCGCGGGAGACTGCGGCGAACGCGGTGCCCCGTTTGGCCAGCTGCTCGAGGACGGCGGGCTGGGCGGCGCTGTCGGCCATCGCCGTGCAGCTCGAACAGCCCTGGTCCCAGCTGGGATCGAACATGAAGTGCTGGATGATGAGCTGCCGCGAATCGCCGAAGAGCTCACGGAGTGTGACCTCCCCGTCGGGACCGGCGAGGCGATAGTCCTTCTCGACTCTCACCATCGGCAGGCGGCGGCGCGCGGCATTGACGGCGTCGATCCGCTTCGTCAGCTCCTTCTCCTCTTCGAGCAGGCGCCGGCGTGCGGTGACCCAGGTGTCCTCGTCGACGACCTCGGGATAGCGCATGGTGACCTCCATCGCAGAACTTTTATGATGAAAGCGAGTCTAGGACTGCTTGGGCGGGTCGCACCGAGTGATGCCGGCCTCTGAGGTGGATCGAGCTCGAATCTGACGTCAGATTCGAGCTCGATCCACCTCGGTGGGGCTCTCGCCCGTGACACGAGGGCTGGGCGCGACCGGTCCGGCCCAGCTCACGTGATCGGTTCGGCTCAGCTCACGCGGAGCCGGTGACGTCGGCGCCGAGGTCGGTCTGCTGATCGAGCGGGACGTCGAGGAGATCGTAGACGCCGTCGAGGATCTCGTCGGGGCGGAACGGGTAACGGCGGACATCCTCGGCGGTCGAAATGCCCGAGAGGACGAGGACGGTGTGCATGCCCGCCTCCATGCCGGCGATGATGTCGGTGTCCATCCGGTCGCCGATCATCGCGGTGGACTTCGAGTGCGCGCCGATCTTGTTGAGCGCCGAGCGGAACATCATCGGATTGGGTTTGCCGACGACGTAGGGTTCGCGGTTCGTCGCCTTCGTGATGAGCGCGGCGATCGCGCCGGTGGCCGGCAGGACCCCTTCGGGGCTCGGCCCGGTCGCGTCGGGGTTGGTGACGATGAAGCGCGAGCCGGAGTCGATGAGTCGGATCGCCTTCGTGATCGCCTCGAACGAGTAGTTGTGCGTCTCGCCGACGACGACGAAATCGGGGTCGTTCTCCGTCATGATGAACCCGGCTTCGTGGATCGCGGTGGTCAGACCCGCCTCGCCGACGACATAGGCCGAGCCGTGCTCGACCTGGTGGGAGAGGAAGTCCGCGGTCGCCATCGCCGAGGTCCAGATGTTGTCCTCGGGAACCTCGAGACCGTTCGAGCGCAGTCTCGCCGAGAGGTCGCGGGCGGTGTAGATCGAGTTGTTCGTCAGGACGAGGAATGGGATGTCCTTGCGCCGCCACTGCGCGAGCAGCTCCGAGGCGCCGGGCAGGGCGTTGTTCTCCCTGACCAGGACGCCGTCCATGTCGGTCAGCCAGCAGTCGATCGAATCGCGGTCCATCGCTCTCCTCGGTCTCGGGTGCGGTTGCCACTCGTTGGCCCGTCGCCTTCAGCCTAGTCGGATTCCGCCCGGAAAGAGCGGGCCGCCCCGGGTGGACTTCGCCTCATTCGCCGAGGTGGTCGACCGCGGCGAGGCGATGCGGCGTCCGATTGCGGAAAGTGTCATCCTCCCTCAGCTCAGTCGGCGGGCAGGGGGCAGATGATTCAGACGAGGAGGTCGCCGATGAGGGACCGGGCGCTCTGCATACGGTGGTCATCGCCGTCGAGGCCGCGGTGGACGATCGCACCTTCGAGGATGAGGAACACATGCTCGGCGAGGGCCGCGGCCGCGGGATGTCCGCCGGTGTCGAGGATACCGGCAATGAGATCGACGACGCGCGCCTTGTGGGCCCGAATGACGGTGCGGCCGGGATGGTCGGCGGGAAGTTCGGCAGCGGCGTTGACGAACGCGCATCCGCGTTCGGCCGTCGTGTCAGCATCGAGTGAGTAGGAGTCGACGATCGCGAGCACGCGGTCGCGGGCCGCCGACCTCTCGTCGAGGCCGGCGACGTCGAGCGCTGCCAGCCGCTGCTTCAGACGAGACCACCAGGTGTGGTGCCTGACCTGCAGGTACGTGACGACGAGGGCGTCCTTCGAGCCGAACCGGTCATAGAGCGTCCGCTTCGTCCTCCCCGACTCGTGCGCGATCGTGTCGACGCCGACGGCATGGAGGCCGCGGGAGTAGAAGAGACCCGCGGCCGTCTCGAGGATGCGCTGCGCCCCGGGGGTGAGCTGCGGGGGAGTGAGGGGGTCCTCAGCCGTCGGGGTCGTCATCGGTGTCCTCCTGTCTCAGGGAAGTCGTGCGGGATCCGGCCCGGGCGGTCGCTGCGACGTGCGGCTGCACTCCCACTTTACAGATCAGTGTACTTGTGAACACACTAGTTCACAGACCTGTGAAGTCGATTGGCGGCGCTGCTCGTCAGCGACTCGACGACGAGCCCCGGAGATCTCCGCAATGACCTCGACCGACACCGGCGCAGCACTCCTCGGCCGCCGCGGCACTCTGGCCCTCGCGGCGGCCGGACTCAGCCTCATCGCCGCCTGCTACGGCCTGGCACGCTTCGCCTTCGGACTGTTCCTCCCGGCCTTCCGCGCGGACTTCGGCCTCGACGCGCAGACGGCCGGGGCGATCGCCTCGGGGGCGTACATCGCCTACTGTCTGGCGATCGTCGCCGCGACGATCCTCACCCCGCGCTGCGGCGCGCGTCCCATCGCCGTCTGCGCCGGGGTCATCGCCACAGTCGGCACCGGGCTCATCGCCGCAGCCCCCAGCACGGCGATGCTCGCGATCGGTGTCCTCATCGCCGGATCGAGCACCGGTGTCGCCTCACCGCCGCTCGCCCAGGCCGTGGCACAATCCGTGCGCTCGTCCGTCCGCGGTCGGACCCAGACGGTCATCAACGCGGGCACGGGACTCGGCGTCGCCGTCGCCGGACCGATCGCCCTGCTCACCCTCGGCCAGTGGCGCTGGGCGTGGATCGTCTTCGCCGTCCTCTCCGCCCTCGTCACCCTCTGGGTCCTGCGCGCCGTCCCCTCACCCGGCCGGACCGGGGCCGCGGCCTCCTCGCCGCGCGGGACCGGGGCCGCGGCACCCTCACCGCGCGGGGCCGAGCCCGCTCTCCTGCCCCGCCCCCTCGTCCCCCGCGGAAGCACGCCGCTGATGGCCGCCTCGGCGCTCATGGGATTCGCGAGTGCGGCGGTGTGGACGTTCGGCCGGGACCTCCTCGTCGGCGTCGGCGGCATGGGGGAGACCGCCTCGGCGATCGCCTGGATCCTCCTCGGTGCCTTCGGCATGCTCGGAGCCGTCTCCGGGGACCTCGCCGCGAAGGTGGGACTGCGCTGCGGCTGGCTCGTCGCGATGCTCATCCTCGCCGCATCGACCCTCCTCTTCGCCGCCGTGCCGGGCAGCATCGCCGGTGCCTGTGCGGCCGCGGCGGTCTTCGGGGCCGTCTACATCGCCCTGACCGGGCTCCTCCTCGTCTGGGGCACCGAGGTCTACGACCGAGCGCCCGCAGCCGGCGTCGGACTCGCCTTCCTCCTCATCGCCGTCGGTCAGGCCCTCGGCGCACCGCTGCTCGGCGCCCTCATCACCGGCCTCGGCGCCGGTCCCGCGTTCGCCGTCGCCGCCGGCATCGCCGTGGTCGGAGCGTTCCTCGGCCCGCCGCGGTCGTGATCGTGCGGTCTCCTGCGGTGCGACCGCACCCCGGCCGCCTGAGCGCGCCCGCCCGGGGCAGTCGCACCTGCCGCAGACTGTGACCCAGCTGACGGGTAAGCTCGAAACATCACGACGAAGGAGCGAGAATGAGCGAGAGCAAGGTCATCGAACAGCGCGGACTGTGGCTCGACGAGATGGAAGTCGGCACCGTCTACAAGCACGCGCCGGGCCGGACGATCACCGAGGCCGACAACACGTGGTTCACCGCGGTGACGATGAACACGCAGGCCCTCCACCTCGATGCCGCCTTCGCCGAGACCGAGCCCTTCGGGCAGCGCCTCGTCAACTCGATGTTCACCCTCGCCACGCTCATCGGCCTCTCCGTCTCCCAGCTCACTCAGGGCACGATCGTCGGCAACCTCGGCTTCTCCGAGGTCAGCTTCCCCGCCCCGCTCTTCCACGGCGACACCCTCTACGCGGAGACGACGATCCTCGACAAGCGCGCCTCGAAGTCCCGCCCCGGACAGGGCATCGTCACCCTCGAACACCGCGGCTACAACCAGAACGGCCAGCTCGTCGCGAAGGCCGTGCGTCAGACGATGATGTTCGACTCGTCCCATGCCAAGCCCGCCGAGGCGACCGCGGGGTCCTCGGCGGCACCGCAGTCCGAGTCCCCGCAGACGGAGAAGTGAGGAGACCGACCATGGCACTCGAATTCGCCCCCGCCTGGCTCTTCGTCCCTGGCGACCGGCCCGACCGGTTCCAGAAGGCCGCCGAACGCTCCGACATCGTCATCCTCGACCTCGAGGACGCCGTCAACGAGGCCGACAAGGATACGGCGCGCGAGGCGATCATCGATTACCCGCTCGATCCCACCCGCACCGTCGTGCGCGTCAACGCCCGCGACTCCGCGCACCTCGCTGACGACCTGCGGATGCTCGCGAAGACCGACTACACGGCCGTCATGCTGCCGAAGACGGAGTCGGCCGCCGACCTGACGATCCTTGCCGGGTACGAGGTCATCGCCCTCATCGAAACCGCGCTCGGCGCCCTGCGCGTCGCCGAGATCGCCGCCGCCGAGAACACCTACGGACTGATGTGGGGCTCCGAGGACCTCATCGCCGACCTCGGCGGCGGCTCCTCCCGCCGGGCCGACGGCACGTGGCGCGATGTCGTCGCCCACGTGCGCAGCTCGACCCTGCTCGCCGCCCGCGCCCACGGGAAGTACGCGCTCGATTCGATCTGGGCCGACATCCCCGACCACGACGGTCTCGCCGCCGAAGCCCACGACGCCGTCGAATCCGGCTTCAGCGGCAAGGTCTCGATCCACCCCAACCACGTGCCCGTCGTCCGCGAGGCCTTCCGCCCCAGCGACGACCAGCTCGCCTGGGCGAACGCCGTGCTCGAGCGTGCGACGACGGAGAAGGGCGCGTTCGCGTACGAGGGCAAGATGATCGACGCTCCGCTGCTCAAGCACGCCGAGCTCATCGTCGCCCGCGCCCGCTGACCCCCGCGCCCGCTGACCCCGCGCCTTCAGGAGAACCCCCGTGCAGCTCACCGACCGTCTCGTCGCCGACCAGATCCATGCCGTCCTCGCCGCGGCCGAGGCGGGCGGCGGGATCGCCCCCATCGTCGACGCCGGCGACCCGATCCTGCGGACCCCGGTGCTGCCGTTCTCCGGACAGGTCGACGATGCGACGCTGGCCCGCCTCGCCGAGGTGATGCGAGCGACCATGCACGCCGCCCCGGGCGTCGGCCTCGCCGGACCGCAGGTCGGGGTCGGACTGTCGATCTTCGTCGCCGAAGACCCTGCCGCCGTCAGCCCCGAGGCCGCCGCGGTGCGCGAGCGGGAGCCGCTGCCGTTCCGCACCGTCGTCAATGCCTCCTACGAGCCGTCGACGTCGGAGCGGGTCGCCTTCTACGAAGGCTGCCTCTCGATTCCCGGCTATCAGGCCGTCGTCGCCCGCCCGCGGACGATCGCCCTGCGCGGGAACGACCTCGACGGCACGCCGATCGCCGAGGAGGTCACCGGCTGGTCAGCGCGCATCGTCGCCCACGAGACCGACCACCTCGGCGGGATCCTCTTCCTCGACAAGGCCGAGATGCGGTCGCTGGCGACGAACGAGGCGGTCGCTCGCCTGTGGAACCAGCCTTCGACGCAGACGGCCGCCGCGGAACTCGGATTCACCCTGCCGAGCTCGCTCGTGCTCTGAGCCGTCGCCGCCTGGCCGGCGTCGCCGTCCGGCCAGCGAATTCACACCCGCGCTTCAGGTGCGCGTGATTCGATGTGGACATGCGTCTCCCCGATATCCCCCAACGCCATCGCCTCCTCGTCCGCGCCGTCTCCACGCTCGGCTCCGGAGCGCAGAGCATCGTCCGCCGCCGCGACTTCACCGCCGGTCAGGAGCCCGTGGTCCGCGCCGCCTACGCCGTGGCCACCGCCGCCCTGACCTGGCTCGGGGGAACGAAGGCCTTCGCCGATCAGGACTCCGCGTTCGCCGATGAGGACACGGCTTTCGGGCGGCTCGGCGTCGACGATGAGGACTCTGAGGCGTGGACGGTCGAGGCCACGACGTGGAAGTCGCAGGCCGTGCTCAACGCCGCCGCCGCGATCGCCGCAGGGGCCGCGAGCTGGGCCCTGTGGACGCCGATCCAGGACATCAAGGACCGCTGGGATGCGAAGCTGCCGGCCGGGGTCGGCCGGGGGCTCAACGCCGCGGTGAACTCGACGGTCATGGCCGTCTCCGCGTTCGCCCTCGACAAGGCCGAGGAGTTCGTCGCGGCCGAGGCCCTCGACGGGCACACCGACTTCGCCCCTGTCGAGATCGAACTGCCCCCTCACATCCAGGCCTCCGTCGAGGCGATCCTCGACCAGCCGCACCCGCAGTCCCAGGACGTCGCCGAGGTGGTCCGCGCCCAACTCGAGCACGCGCGGTTCTTCGTGTGGGTGCCGTACTCGACGAAGCAGTTCCCCGGCAGCGATCCGATCGAGCTCAGCGACGAGGATCTGGCGGCCCTGCTCGCCGAGGAGGACATCTCGAGCATCGACGTCTACCTCGACTCGGACGCGCCCGCCGCGGTGCCCGCCACCCAGACCTACCCCGTCGTCGGCGTCGTCGAGGCCGGGGAGGCGCTGACCGGTGCGGCAGACGACGAACCCACGGCGCTCGAGCTCAGCCTCGAGATCTCCGATGGACTGCTCGCACGCATCGAGCTGCTTGCCGCCGAGGACGGGGAGGACCTCGTCCTGGCGGCCGAGACCGCCGAGCGACTCGGCGCCTCAGCACCGGGAACCCTCCACCCCGACGGCGTGGAAGCCTACCCGGACACCCTCGATGACGAAGACGTCGACGTGGCATTCGACGACGCCCCGGAACCACCGCCGCTCACGCTCGCCGACTGGCCGCGACCGGCCGACCTCACGTTCCGCACCGACCGCAGCTGATCCGATCAGCGCCGAGCTCCCGAATACCGAGTTGCCGAGCACCGAGCGGTCAGTCATCACGCCGTCGAGCACCACCTCGTCGACTGCACTGCTGAACGATCCCGGGCGGGTCGCACACGGGCCCGGGAATACGCTGAACCGAAAGCCGTTGTACCAACTATGAGCGAACTTCGCACCCTCACGCTCGGCGCCGGATGCTTCTGGTGCCTCGATGCCGTCTACCAGCGCACCAAGGGCGTCACCTCGGTGGTCTCCGGATACACCGGCGGTGACACGCCCGACCCCCACTACCGTGAAGTCGCCGGCGGAACGACCGGCCACGCGGAGGCCCTCCAGGTCACCTTCGACCCGGAGATCGTGCCCGAGAGCATCATCCTCGGTCTCTTCTTCACCGGTCACGACCCGACGAGCCTCAACCGCCAGGGCTACGACGTCGGCACCCAGTACCGGTCGGCGATGTTCTACCGCGACGATGACGAGAAGGCTGAGTTCGAGCAGGCGATCGCCGAAGCCCAGGAGTACTTCGACGACCCGATCGTCACGACCCTCGAACCGCTCGGCACCTACTACCCGGCCGAGACCGTCCACCAGGACTTCTACACGAACAACCCCGACAACGGCTACTGCCGGGTGATCATCGACCCGAAGCTGTCGAAGGCGCGGAAGGCCTACGCGAACTGGGTGAGCTGAGTGGGGAGCAAGAAGAAGTCCGGCTGTGGGAAGAAGGCGGCGAAGAAGCCGAAGCGCTCGACCGCCGAGCGTGAGCTCGCGCGCACCCATTTCCTCGATGGGGAGACCGGTCCGTGGGCGAAGAGGCTCGCCGCCCAGGCCGTGAGGACCGCCGCCGGACCGTCGGTCGAGACCGCGCCCACCGAGTCCCGGGATCCGTCCCCGACCTCGGTGGGTTCCACCCTCGCCGAGGCGGGGGAGGAGCGGCGCCCGGGACCGGACTATTCGCAGCCGAGCTCGATCGACGCCCTCGCCGACCCGGTCCTCCACGCTCTGGCGACACGGCGCTCGATCTCGAAGGTCGACCCGGAGACCCCGAGCGATTCCGATCTGCGGGAGATCATCCGCATCATCTCCTCCGTCGCTGACCACAAGGCGCTCAAGCCGTGGCGGTTCGTCATCATCCGCGGAGACGACCGCCTCCGCCTCGGCGCCGCCCTCGACGAGGCCGCAGGCGTCACCCGCGCGCCCGGTGAGGTGAATACGAAACCCCTGCGCGCCGAGCTCCTCCTCGCGCTCGTCGCCTCGCCGACACCGCACCCCAAGGTCCCCGAATGGGAGCAGCACGCGACCGCTGCCGGTGCCGGACACCTCCTCGAACTCGCCCTCTGGCAGGCCGGCTGGGGTGTGATGTGGCGCAGCGGCACCCTGACGAACGCCCCCGCCGTCCGCCGTCTCCACCGGCTGAACGACAGCGAGCTGCTCATGGGCTGGTTCTACATCGGGGGCGTGCCCGATCGCTATCGGGCCCGTCTGACGACGAGCACCCGCCCCCTGCCCGATCCCGACCAGTTCCTCGACACCCTGTGAGAGGCGAGGAGGGGCAGCGCGACGAGGCGGCCGCCGACCTCGACGGCACCGCGCCCGCCGCTGACCGTCGCCTGCCGAAGGAGATTTACGTCCTCGTCGCGGCCGCGTTCATCGTCGCCCTCGGCTACGGCATCATCGCCCCCGTCCTCCCGCAGTTCGCGGCGAGCTTCGACTTCGGGGTGACGGCGGCGACGATCGTCGTCTCCTCGTTCGCGTTCTTCCGGTTCGTCTTCTCCCCGACCTCCGGCCGCCTCGTCGACGCCTTCGGGGAGCGGCGGATCTACATCACCGGTCTCCTCGTCGTCGCCGCCTCCACGGCAGCCGTCGCGTTCGCCCAGAACTACTGGCAGCTGCTGATCTTCCGCGGCCTCGGCGGCATCGGGTCGACGATGTTCACCGTGTCCGCGATGGCCCTCATCATCCGTCTCGCCCCCGTCGATGCCAGGGCGAAGGCGTCGAGCACGTATGCCACCGCGTTCCTCGTCGGCGGCATCGCCGGACCCGTGCTCGGCGGACTCATGGCCGGGTGGGGGATGCGCCTGCCCTTCCTCATCTACGCGATCGGCCTCGTCATCGCCGCCGCCGTCGTGCGGGTGTTCCTCGCTTCGACCGCCTCGGCGGGGTCGGCGACGAAGTCCGGACGGGCGAGGCGTGAGGCCGCGCAGGACGAGCGCGTCCAGGAGGTGATGACGTTCCGACAGGCGTGGCGGGACTCCGCTTACCGCGCAGCGCTCGTCTCCGCGTTCGTCCAGGGCTGGTCGGCGATGGGTATCCGCGTGGCGATCTACCCGCTCTTCGCGATCCAGATCCTGCGCGCCGACACCGCCGTGGCGGGACTGGCGCTGACGATGTTCGCGATCGGCAACGCCTCGGCCGTCGCCGTCGTCGGCCGCTTCGCCGACACGTACGGCCGCAAGCCCTTCATCCTCTGGGGCCTCACCGTCCTCGGAGTCTCGACTGCGGCACTGGCATTCACGGAGACGATCTGGCTCTTCTTCGTGCTCTCGATCATCGCCGGCATCGGCTCGGGGCTGGCCAATCCCGCTCAGCAGGCCGCGGTCGCCGACGTCATCGTCCGCGATCGCAAGGGCGGCCGGGTGCTCGCGAAGTACCAGATGGCCCTCGACGGCGGGGCGATCCTCGGCCCTGTCATCGCCGGCATCGTCATCGACCACGCGAGCTACTCCGCCGCGTTCCTCCTCACCGGTGCCCTCGGCCTCATCGCCGCAGCCGTCTGGATCACGGGCCGCGAGACCCGCCCGCGTGCGGCGGCCGCGGAGTAGGCGCGTTCGCCGTCGGCACCGTCGCCGGCGCGCGAGTGACGTGGGCGTCGACACCGACACGTCGACAGCAGCGTAGTCGGCGCCTTCACCGACGCTCTCAACCGACAGTGACGCCCTCAACCGGCACCGCCGCCGACATCGACGCCCTCAACCGACAAATACGCTCTGCGCTAACGGCGTATTTGTCGGTTGAGGGCGTCGAAGCGGATTCGGGGCGCCGGTGCGGCGGGGTCGGCCGACCGTGTCGGCAGGGACTCAGCGTCGGCGCGCCACCGACGCCCTCACCCGGCAGTGACGCCCTCACCCGGCAGTGACGCCCTCAACCGGCACCGCCGCCGACATCGACGCCCCCAGCCGACAAATACGCTCTGCGCTAACGGCGTATTTGTCGGTTCAGTGCGTCGTTGCGGATTCTGGGCGCCGGTCCGGCAGCGTCGGTCGACCGTGTCGGGCGCACTCACAGTCCCGGTCACTAGGATGACCCTGGTGTCGTATGTCGCGGCTCCGGTCGGCTTCCCGAGAAGAAAGTCCACGAGTGAGTTTTCTGACCCGTCTGAGTCTGAAGAACCGTGCGCTCATCGCACTCATCTCCGTCGTCGCCGTGATCTTCGGCGTCATCGGGGCCGGAGCGCTCAAGCAGGAGCTCTTCCCCTCCCTCGACAATCCGCAGGCCACGGTCACCGCGACGTACGAGGGCGCGACCCCGCAGGCGGTCGAAAGCGAAGTCACCGACCCGCTCGAGGGAGCGCTCGCCCCGCTCTCCGAGGTCGAGGACATGACCTCGGTGTCCTCGGCCGGGTCGTCGACGATCACCGTGAGCACGAAGTACGGCGTGAACTCCGATGACATCGTTCGCACCCTGCAGCGCGCGGTGTCCCAGGTGCAGTCGCAGCTGCCCGAGGGCGTCGAACCCAATGTGCTGACCCTGAGCACCGACGACATCCCCGTCCTCGCACTCTCCGTGACCTCCGACGCCGATGAGGACAAGCTCGCCGCAGAGCTCAACGACATCGTCGAACCCGAACTCTCCAAGGTCGACGGCGTCTCCCAAGTCCAGATCGCCGGGGCCCGGACGAAGCAGGTCGACATCCGCATCCGCCAGGACGACCTCGAGGACGAAGGCGCCAGCGTCGACGAGATCGCCTCACTTCTCCAGTCCAACGGCATCCCCACCTCGGCGGGGGACCTGAACAGCAGCGAGGGCACGGCACCGGTCGAGGTCGGCAGCCGCCTGCGCTCGGTCGACGCGATCAAGAACCTCGCGGTCACCGGCAGCGACGGACCGATCACGCTCGGCGACGTCGCCGATGTCGCGATCGCCGACGCTCCCGTCGAATCGATCTCCCGGACCAACGGCCAGCCCTCGCTGTCGGTGTCGGTGATGAAGGAATCCGACGCGAACACCGTCGACGTCTCCCACGCGGTGGCGGAGCGGCTGCCCGACCTCGAGCGGACGATGGGCGACAACACGGAGTTCGTCTCCGCGTTCGATCAGGCCCCCTTCATCGAGCAGTCGATCGAGGACCTGCTGGGCGAGGGCATGCTCGGCCTCATCTTCGCCGTCCTCGTCATCCTCGTCTTCCTCCTGTCGGTGCGCGCGACGATCATCACCGCGATCTCGATCCCGCTCTCCCTCCTCATCGCCCTCATCGGCCTGTGGGTGGGCGGGGAGACGCTCAACATGCTCACCCTCGGCGCGCTGACGATCTCCGTCGGTCGCGTCGTCGACGATTCGATCGTCGTCATCGAGGCGATCCGTCGTAGGCACGCCGCCGGCGGAGACAAGTTCGCCAACATCCTCGCCGCCGTCGCCGAGGTGGCCGGAGCCATCACCGCCTCGACCCTGACGACGGTCGCCGTCTTCCTCCCGCTCGCGTTCGTCACCGGTCAGACGGGGGAGATGTTCCGTCCCTTCGCGCTCACCGCGACGATCGCCCTGCTCTCGAGCCTCTTCGTCGCGCTGACGATCGTGCCGGTCCTCGCATACTGGTTCCTCAGGCAGCGGGAGTCGACGGTCAAACTCACCCGGGAGGAGAAGGCGGAGATCCGCCGCAGCCGCAGGCAGATGCTCGGGCAATGGCGCACTGAGCGGAAAGCGGCGCGCAAGGCCGCGAAGAAGCAGAGCATCCTCACCGCTGGGCGCCACGATGCCGGCGGCGCCGTCGAGACCGACGAGGGACTCGTGCCCGCGGGGTCGGCAGCCGCGGGCGGGGGATCGCGCCCGCGGTCAGGGTCCGGGGGCGCCTTCGCATCCGATGCCGCGGGGTCCGATGCCGCAAGGTCGGCCGCCTCGGTGGGGCGCGACGAGGCGGAGGTCGACGAACTCGCCGCGCTCCACTCCCCGGTCACGCGCCTGCAGAAGACGTACATGCCGGTGATCTCGTTCTCGACCAAGCATCCGGTCATCATGATCCTCGCCGCGGTCATCATCCTCGTCGGCACCGGACTCATGGTGCCGCAGCTGAAGACCGAGCTCTTCGGCGACACCGGCCAGGAGCAGCTGCAGGTGAGCCAGACCTTCGATCCGGGCACCGACCTCACCGAGGCCTCCGACCAGGCACGGCAGGTCGAGGACATCCTCGCCGCTGATGAGAACGTCGAGTCCTATCAGGTGTCGATCGGCGGGTCGAACTTCGGCTTCGTCGACGATTCGGGCCTGACGGGCACGTACATCGTCAACACGAAGGACGGTGTCTCGGCGCAGTCGGTCACGACCGAGCTGCAGAACGAGTTCGACGCCCTCGAGGGCGTGGGTCAGGTCGAGGTCGAGGATCAGAGTTCGACGCCGGGTGCGCAGACGATCGACGTCACCCTGACGTCCACCGACACGCAGGTCCTCGAGGAGACGACGCAGACCGTCGCCGACCGGCTCGAGCAGGTGCCCGGCACCCAGTCCGTGACGAGCGACGTCGAGGCCGTCCAACCGGTCATCGAAGTCACCGTCGACTCGGAGAAGGCGGCTGAGGAGAACCTCACCGAGGCGGCGATCGGCCAGTACGTCCAGCGGGCGATGCGCGGGCAGACGATCGGCGACGTCGTCATCGACGACGTCACCCATTCCGTCCTCCTCTTCGACCGCGAGGCGACGACGGTCGACGAGCTGCGCAGCCTCGAGATCCCCGCCGCACCCGAGACCCCGACCGCCCCCGGCGGTGCCGGAGCTGGTGCCGGAGCTGGCGCCGGAGCAGGTGCCGGCGCTGGTGCAGGTGCCGGCGCTGGTGCAGGTGCAGGGGCTGCGCCGCCGGCCGAGCCGCGGTTCATCGAACTCGACGAGGTCGCCGACGTCAACGAGGTGAAGACCGCACCGAACATCCGCCACACGAACAGTCAGCGGTCGACGACGGTGTCGGTCACCCCCGCCGGAGACGACCTCGGCACGCTGTCGGCCGATGTGCAGACGGCCCTCGGCGAGGTCGACATCCCCGACGGCGTCACCGTCGACACGGGCGGCGCCACCGAGGAGCAGCAGGACGCGTTCTCCCAGCTGGGGCTGGCGATGCTCGCCGCGATCCTCATCGTCTTCGTCATCATGGTCGCGACCTTCAAGTCACTGCTCCAGCCGCTCATCCTCCTCGTCTCGATCCCGTTCGCGGCGACCGGATCGATCGCGCTGCTCCTCCTCACCGACACCGCGATGGGGCTCACGGCGATGATCGGTCTGCTCATGCTCATCGGCATCGTCGTGACGAACGCGATCGTCCTCATCGACCTCATCAACCACTTCCGCGCCCGCGGGGTCGAGCTGCGGCCGGCGATCGTCGGCGGTGCGCGCCTGCGGTACCGACCGATCCTCATGACGGCGGCGGCGACGATCTTCGCGCTCATCCCGATGGCGCTCGGGCTCACCGGCGGAGGCGTGTTCATCTCGAAGCCGCTCGCGATCGTCGTCATCGGCGGACTCGTCAGTTCGACGATCCTCACGCTCATCCTCGTCCCCGTCCTCTACCTCCTCCTCGAGGGGGCGAAGGAGCGCCGGGCCGAGAAGCGGCACGTGAAGAACATGGCCCGCGGGCAGGTCCTCGACGTCGCCGAGGCGCGCGCCGCCGACCGGGAGACCGCGACCGTGGGTGCCCCGGCCGGGTCAGCGCCAGTCGGGTCAGCGCCGGCCGGATCCCTGTCGCCAGGATCCCCGACCGCGGCCGCCGGATCCGAGCCGGAGTCCGGATCCGAGTCCGAGGCGGGTCCCCGGACAGGTTCCGCCGCGGGCCGCGACGAACCGAAGCACTGACGACGAACCGAAGCACTGACGACGAGACGGAGGAGAACGACGGTGAGCACGGAGACCGCGGCCGCCCCGCGGGAGCGCAGACGCCTGTGGATCGAGCTCGGGCTCGTCGCCGCGCTCTCCCTCGGCCAGTCCGCGGTCTACGCGGTCGTGCGGCTGGCCGACATCGTCACCCGCGGCCCCATCAGCGACGCCGAGGCGAAGCTCAACACCTCACTCAACCCGCGGCCGCTCTTCGACCTCGTCTACCAGCTCCTCGACATCGGGTTCTCCCTCGTCCCCGTCGCGCTCGCCCTCTACCTCCTCACCCGTGACTCCGACCGAAGGCCCCTGAACGAACGCCTCGGCGTCCAGGGCCACAGAGTCCGCGACTTCGGCCAGGGCGTGGGCCTCCTCCTCGTCATCGGGATCGGCACCCTGGGGATCTACGCGGGCGGCAGGGCACTCGGGATCACCGCCGAGGTGCAGCCGGCCAACCTCGGCGACCATTGGTGGACGATCCCCGTCCTCATCCTCGCGGCGGCGAAGAACGGGATCCTCGAAGAGGTCCTCCTCTTCGGATTCGGCGCCGAGCGCCTCCGCGAACTCGGCTATCGGCCGTGGACGATCATCATCGCCCTCGCCCTCTTCCGCGCGAGCTACCACCTCTATCAGGGGATCGGGCCGTTCCTCGGGAACTTCGCGATGGGCATCATCTTCGGGTGGTTCTTCATGCGCACCGGTCGGCTCATGCCGCTCGTGTGGGCGCACACGCTCATCGACGTCGTCGGATTCGTCGCCCCCGGGGTGCTCGCCCTCGTCGACCCCCGGTGATCCGACAAGGGTCCTTCGGCATTCACCTCGCGTTCACCGTCTCGTCGGCTGGCCGCCAACCGGCGCTGGAAGCCTCGGGCGAGTGTGCACCGCGGGTGCGGCTGCCGCGACCCGGCAGCACAGCGGTGCCGAGCGAATCGTCGGATCCGAGGAGACCACCCGATGGCACCATTGCGCCAGCTGCTGCCCATGGCCGGACACGTGCGCGGCAAGCGCAGCCCTGTGACCTGCGCTCTCAAATGCGACAACGCGTGTGCGAAGGAGATCTGCAACACCTCGTCCAACGGCTACTTCCGCGACATCGTCGGGGCGCAGCTGAGCCGCCGAGGCGCCGAAGTTCGACCCGGAGAACCAGACCGTCGAGGCGCAGCGGAAGCAGTTCGGCTACAACAACGACTTCCTCCAGATCCAGATCGACGACTCCGGGGACGGCAATCGGGCAGTGCTCTTCGCCAATCAGGAGTACACGAACGACGCCATCATGTACCCCGATGACATGGAGGAGTCCCGCAGACGCGCCATCAGCCGGGACGCGCACGGACTCACCGTCGCCGAACTGAAGCGGACGAACGAGACGACCCCGTGGACGCTCGACGTCAGCGGGCAGCGCAACCGCCGGTTCCTCATCGACACCGAATACGCGTTCACCGGTCCCGCCGCGGGCACCGACATGCTCCGGACGAAGGACTACCCCAACGGCGACCGGGTCCAGGGCACGCTCGGCAACTGCGCCGGCGGGCTCACCCCGTGGGGCACCCTGGTCTCCGGGGAGGAGAACTTCAACTCGTACTTCAGGGCGGTGGGCACCTCGGCGGCGGACAAGCGCTACGGGCTGACCGACGAGCCGTCCGCGTACGGATGGGAAGCCGATCTCGACCGCTTCGACACGAACTCCGCCGGGTACGCCAACGAAGCCAACCGCTTCGGCTGGATCGTCGAGGTCGATCCGTGGGACCCGAACTCGACCCCGCTCAAGCACACGAACATGGGCCGCTTCAAACACGAGGGTGCGAACATCACCATCGCCGACTCCGGCCACGCAGTCGCCTACATGGGTGATGACGAGAAGTTCGACTACCTCTACAAGTTCGTCTCGAAGGACACGTACGTCGAGGGTGACCGGCAGCGGAACATGCGACTGCTCTCCGAGGGCGACCTCTACGTCGCGAAGTTCACCGGCAACTCGCCGAAGGGCGAGATCGACGGCAGCGGAGCAGTGCCGTCCGACGGTGAGTTCGACGGGTCCGGGCAATGGCTGCCGCTGGTCAAGGACGGACAGTCGCAGGTGGCCGGCATGTCTGTCGCCGAGGTGCTCGTCAACACCCGTCTGGCCGCCGACAAGGTGGGCCCGACGAAGATGGACCGCTGCGAGGACGTCGAACCCAACCCGGTCAACGGGAAGATCTACGTCGCGTGCACGAACAACTCCGACCGCGGGACGGACGGAAAGGCCGCCGCCGACGAGGCGAACCCGCGCACGGAGAACCGCGACGGGCACATCGTCGAGATCACCGAACGCGGCGGCGACCACACGGGCACCGAATTCGACTGGACGCTGCTCCTCGTCTGCGGCGACCCGAAGCAGGGAGACGCCACGTACTTCTCCGGGTTCCCCGCCGACCAGGTCTCGCCGATCTCGTGCCCGGACAACGTCACCTTCGACACCGCCGGGAACCTGTGGATCTCGACCGACGGCGCCCCCGACGGCATCGGGTACTGCGACGGACTCTTCAGGGTGACCATCGAGGGCGATGAGCGCGGTCGCGTCGAACAGTTCCTCTCCGTGCCGCGGGAAGCCGAGGTCTGCGGTCCGCTCGTCCACGACTCCTACGACTCGGCATTCGTCGCCGTCCAGCATCCGGGTGAGGACGGCGAGTGGTCGAATCAGCACTCGCGCTTCCCCGACTACGTCGAGGAGACCGACGTCGACGCCGGAGTCGCCGCCCTGCCGCGACCGACCGTCGTCCAGGTCATCAAGGGCAGCGGCGAGGATCCGACCGCCCCGCCGACCGAGGACCCCAAGGACGCCGACCAGGACTCCGACGGCGGAAACGGCGACGAGGACTCGGACAACGGCGACGAGGACGGCGCGAACGCCGGATCGGCCGCTGACTCGTCCGGCTCGACGAACGGGTCGCAGGACGGGGCGAAGGATGCCGCAGCCGCCGGTGCGGCGGCCGCAGGCGATGCGGGCTCGGGAGGGTCCGGCGCGGGCTCGGGTGGTTCCGGTGCAGGCTCCGGGTCCGGCGGATCGGGCTCGGGAGGTGCCGGCTCGAACGGCGGCGACCTGCCGCGGACGGGCACCGACGCCACTCTGCCCCTCCTCGGCGGGGGAGCGGGACTGCTCGCGGCCGGTGGTGCACTGGCCACGGCCGCTCACCTCAAGCGGAAGAAGGCCGCCGAGGCGGTCCCGACGGACCCGACCGACGGCACCGAGGGCCCGACCCCGGCCTGAGGCTGCGTTTGCACAGCACCGAGGTGATTGCGCCGGTTCGGCGCAATCACCTCGGTGCTGTGAGGACAAACGGTCAGCCGGGCAGGCAGCGCGACCGTGCGGCGGGCAGACCTCATCGTCTGCGATGTCTGCGGCCGTGCCGAAGGTCTCCGGCCGCACCGAGGTGCCCGGCTCAGATCGTGACGAGGCCGTTCTTCTCGGTCTCGAACGTCACCGACATGATGCCGGGGGCGCCGTGCGGGGCCGACCAGTCGATGTGGATCTCCGGGATCGGCTTGGCATCGTCGGTGCCGAGCCAGTCGCGCAGGCGGTCGCGGTCGCCCGCGATCTGGAGGGTGTCGATCGAGACATCCTCGTTAGTCTTGTACGAGGAGGGATGCTGAGACGAATCGGCGGACCACTTGATGAAGAACGGCAGCTGGGGGTCGGCGATGAGCCCCTTGACACCGATCTGCAGCCACTTGAGCTCTTCTCCCGACTCGGGCGTGCGATTGCCGTCGACGGCCTTGCGCTCAAGGCGAGTCTCGACCTCGGAGAGGTCGTCGACGGACACGCACCAGCCCATCCAGCCGCCGCCGAGTTCGGAGCGCGTCCGCACAGCTTGACCGAAGGGTGTCGAGAGAGCGGCCGGGTGCTCCAAGGCTTCGACGACTTCGAGGTAATGGCCGCCCGCAAGCGGGAAGATGAGATTCCGGGTACCGAAACGCGGATGCACCCCGCCGTCGTAGGGAACCACTCCGAGCTGGTCCGAGATGCGCTCGGCGGTCGCTCGATAGCCGTCAGGTTCACTGGCGAAGGACACATGGTCGAGTTTCATGTCACGAGAATCGCACACCCTGGCCCACACTTCTCATTAGGGTAACCTAAGCAGAAATCGCGCGGTCGGCCATTGCCGTCGGCCGTCGCTTCCGTGGCACCATATGTGACCTGGGCAACAGGAGCGACGTGGCCTGGTCCGCACCTGAGGGCCCACGCCGGAGCAGTGTGAAAGGATTCTCCCCATGCCCCCCTCTGACATCTCCCCGCCGACAGACACCCCGTTCTTCGTCCGCTGGCTGCCCCGCGTGCTCACGATCCTCGCCGTGCTCATGCTCGTCAACCTCGTCACCCCGGTGGACAGCTGGCTCGGCCAGGTCTTCGAGTTCCTCTGGACATGGGTCGTCCTCGTCACCCCGGTCGACTTCGTCTCCTCGGTCGTGCTCATCGTGCTCGCTGCCGCTCTGAGCTTCCGCAAGCGCGTCGCCTGGTGGGTCTTCGTCGTCCTGCTTGCCGTTCTCCTCGCCCTCTACGTCCTCCTCGTCGTCGGCTTCGCCGTCCTGGCTCCCGAAGAGCTGACCGTCGATCTCGCCACGGCGGCGATCCTCCCGGTCGCGGGTCTCGTCGGAGCGCTCATCTACCGCAGGTGGTACACCGCGAAGACGCAGCCGCGGGGCTTCCTCAAAGCCATCGCGGTCCTCGCCATCGGCATCGTCATCACCGTGCTCGTGGTGCTCACCTGCCAGTTCGTCATCGGAGGTCTGACGATGACCCAGGCGAGGGACATCGTCCTCGAACTCTTCGGCGCCAAGCAGAACACCGAATCGAGCTGGATGCTCACGGTCTTCGGCTTCGGATCCGGAGCGAGCATCATCCTCGCCTTCTGGACGCTCCTGCGGTCCGCCCGCGACGCCGAGCGCATCGACATCGCCCAGGAGCGCGAGATCCGGCAGGGACTGGCCGACCACGACTCGGACTCCCTCGGCTACTTCTCGACGAGGCGCGACCGGTCCGCCTTCTTCACCGACGACTGCGTCCTGACCTATCGGGTCCAGGCCGGTGTCTGCCTCGTCGCGAGCGATCCCATCGGGCCGCCGTCCCAGTGGGTGGGGGCCGCCCGCGCGTTCGTCGCCTATGCCGAGTCCTACGGCTGGGTTCCCGCCGTGCTCGCGGCGTCGAAGCAGGGTGCGCAGGCGTACCACGACGCGGGTCTCAAAGTCCTCCACGTCGGCGATGAAGCGGTGCTCTTCACGAAGGACTTCACCCTCTCCGCGCTGCCCGAGGTCCAGCGCGCGGTCGCGAAGCTCTCGGGCCTCGGCTACACGATCCGCACCCGCAGGCAGGCCGAGATCCCCGCCGACGACCTCGAGCGCCTCTCCCGATTCGCCGACGAATGGCGCGACGGCGACACCGAGCGGGGATTCTCCATGGCCCTCGGCCGTTTCGGTGACCCTGCCGACGCCGACGGCCTCGTCATCGAAGCGCTCTTCCCCGCCGATGCGGGGACCCTCGCCGGGACCACGGCGGGCCTCCTCTGCTTCGTGCCGTGGGGGAACTCCGGAGCGTCCCTCGACCTCATGCGCCGTCACCCGTTCGCGGAGAACGGCGTCACGGAGTTCATGGTCGCCGGCCTCATGCGCGAGGCACCGGACCTGGGCATCGCGTCGGTCTCACTCAACTTCGCCGTCTTCCGCTCCGCGTTCGAGCAGGGCAAGGAGCTCGGGGCCGGGCCGATCAAGCGACTGTGGCGCAACGTCCTCCTCTACCTCTCCCGGTTCTGGCAGCTCGAATCCCTCTACCGGTCCAATGAGAAGTACCATCCGACCTGGGTGCCCCGGATGCTCTGCTATCCGGAAGGGTCGGACCTCGCCCGGATCGGCCTGGCCGTGAGCATCGCCGAAGGCTTCCTCACCCCGCCGAAGATCTTCGGCAAGGGTCAGCACGACCAGCCGATCTACACCCCGGAGGAAGCCGCTCCGCTGCTCGGGATCACCGCCTCGGCGCCGGTGGCCGATTCCGCGTCCCGGGTTCCCGATCAGGTGCGCCACCGTCTCGATGTGCGCGAGCGGATGCTTGCCTCCGGGGTGGAGCCCTATCCCGCCGAGGCGGCCGCCGACGCCGTGCCCGGCACCGTCCTCGACGGGCGGGTGCTCGGCATCCGCGACCACGGCGGAGTCGTCTTCCTCGACCTGCGCACCCAGGGCCACGACGTCCAGCTCGTGTGCGAACGCGACAACCTCGGCGCCGAATCCCTCTCCCGGCTGCAGTCGTGGCTCTCCCGCGGTGACCGGATCTCCGTGACCGGCTACGACGGCGTCTCCCGCACCGGCACCCCGTCGTTCATCGTCACCGGATGGACGATGACGGCGAAGTCCCTGCGTCCGTGGCCGAGCCTCCACGAGGGGCTGACCGACCCGGAGGCGAAGGTGCGCCAGCGCTACCTCGACTTCACGATGAACACCGGCCAGCGCGACCTCATGGTCGTCCGCTCGCTCGCGTTCCAGACGATCAGGGAGACCCTGCAGTCGCGGGACTTCCTCGAGGTCGAGACCCCGATCCTCCAGACTGTCCACGGCGGGGCGAACGCGCGGCCGTTCCTCACCCACATCAATGCCTACAACCTCGACCTCTACCTCCGCATCGCCCCGGAGCTCTACCTCAAGCGGCTCCTCGTCGGCGGCTTCGACCGGGTGTTCGAGATCGGGCGGAACTTCCGCAACGAGGGCGTCGACGCGACCCACAACCCGGAGTTCTCGATGCTCGAGGCCTACCAGGCCGGCGGCGACTACACCACGATGCGCGAGCTCACCCGCACGATGGTCATCAACGCCGCCCAGGCGTCGCTGGGCACGACGATCGTGCGCGGCACCGTCGACGGCGTCGACCACGAGATCGACCTTGCCGATGAGTGGACGACGATCTCGCTCACCGACGTCGTCTCGCAGAAGATGGGCGAGGAGGTCACGACCGACACCTCGATCGAGGCGCTGCGCACCCTGGCGCGGAAGGCCGGGGTCACCGTCAACCCGAAGTGGGGATGGGGCATGCTGCTCCAGGAGATCTACGAGGAGGTCGCGGAGTCCCAGACGGTCGCCCCGACCTTCTACACGGACTTCCCGGCCGAGACCTCGCCGCTGACCAGGCAGCATCGCACGGACCCGAAGCTCGCCGAGAAGTGGGACCTCATCATCTTCGGCTCCGAGCTCGGCACTGCGTACTCCGAGCTCGTCGACCCCGTCGTCCAGCGACAGCGCCTGACTGCTCAGTCGCTGGCCGCCGCCGGCGGCGACCCCGAGGCGATGGAGCTCGACGAGGACTTCCTCCGCGCCCTCGAGTACGGCATGCCGCCGGCCGGTGGGCTCGGCATGGGACTCGACCGGCTCGTCATGCTCTTCACCCAGCAGACGATCCGGTCGACGATCACCTTCCCGCTGGCCAAACCGCGCGGATACTGAGCATGCGCCGCACCGCCGCCGTCCTCCTCGCCGCAGCCGTGCTGCTGTCCTACGACTCGTGGGTCCTGCTGGCGCTGAGCCCGCAGCCGTACCCGCTGGCCGGCTACGTCTCGGAGCTCGCCGCAGCCGATCAGCCGTATTCGTGGGTCTTCCGCACCGGTGACGCGATCGCCGGAGCCCTCATGGTCCTCATCGCGGGCCTCGGGGTGCGGGGGTGGCGGACGCGCTTCGGGCGGCTCTCGGTCTGGGTGGCGGTCGCCGTGGCGATCACGGGACTCGGCACGATCGGCGATGCCATCGCCGCGCTGCCGTGCGCGCAGAGCTTCGACGATGCCTGCTACGCCGAGTACACCGCGAATCCGCTGCGGCCCGACTTCCTCCTCCACGCGATCGCCTCCTCGCTCGTCGCGCTCGGGGCCCTGGCGAGCATGCTCCTCGCCTTCCTCGCCCTGCGCCGGCAGGGCAGGGTGCGCACGGCGTATGCCCGCGGGGTCGTCATCATGCTCGCGGCCCTGCTGGTGACGAATGTGTCCTCGGTCGTCATCGAGATGCTGTGGCGGACCGGGCAGGGCTACGTCCAGGCCGTCGCCGTGCTCATCATCGCCGCGTGGGCAGCGCACCTCGGCTGGGCGGCCGTCATCGACCGCGGCACCGGAACCCGGAACCCTGCCGAGGCGGTCGACAGTGAGGACAGCCGTGTCAGCTGAGAGCCGGTTCGCAGATCTCGCGACGACCGTCATCGACGGGTACACGGTCTATCGGCGCCCGGGCACCGCCTCGGCGGGGGAGTCCGGTGACAGTGCCGAGGCGCGCCGGGCCCATGACGACGGTGCAGCGCTCGAGGACGGTGCCGACGCATTGCCGGTCCTGCTGCTCAACGGCTGTGCGATCGCGGCGGCGAGCTGGGCCCCGGTCATCGAGGCGATGCCCGACCGCGATGTCATCGCCAGCGACCGCCCAGGGTTCGCCGGCACCGCCTGGCCGGGCATCCTGCCCGACCTCGCCACGGAGATCGCGTCGATGGAGCGGGCGATCTCAGGACACGAGCGTGTCGTCATCGTCGCCCATTCGATGGCGTCGTTCCGCGCCGAGGCGTTCGCCCGGCTGCATCCGCAGCGCGTGGCCGGCATCGTCCTCGTCGATCCGTCGATCGAGGACTACCGGCACCGGGGCAGCGCCGGCGCCCTGTCGCGGGCGACCCTGCTGCCCATCCTCGGGGCGCTGACGACGCGCACGGAGATCGGGCAGCTCGCCTCGCTGCTGTCCCACCGCGGGTTCGCGCGGCAGTCGGGGTCGGGCCGTGCGCTCGATCAGGCGGCGTTCAAGGATCCCTACGCCGATCCGGAGACGCTCAAGGCCTCACTCGCGGAATGGCTGAGCTACCGCAGTCAGGGGGCGGATCTCCACGCCCTGCGTCAGTCGACGGAGCCGGTCGGCGCCCCCACCTCGGCGCTCGAGGCCCCACCCCTGTCGAACCTGCGCCGTGAGCGGATCCTCGGCCGGGCGTTCGCCGACCTGCGGAGGCGAGAGGTCCTCGACTCCCGGCATCTGATGATGATCGACCGCCCCGACGTGATCGTCGAGGCGGTCGATGAGGTGAGCCGGGCGGCTCGAGCCGCGGAGGCCTGAGCCGCGGTCAGCGCCTGCTCAGTGGTCGCTGGTCTTGAAGCGCTCGATCGAGGCGTTGACCTCGGCTTCGGCCTCGGCGCGGCCGACCCAGTTCGATCCCTTGACGAACTTGCCGGGCTCGAGGTCCTTGTAGCGGGTGAAGAAGTGCTCGATCTCGTCGAGGGTGAACTGGTTGACGTCCGCGATGTCCTGGTAGGAGTCCCAGCGCGGATCGCCCGCGGGCACGGCGAGAACCTTGTCGTCGCCACCGGCTTCGTCCTCCATCTGGAACATGCCGATCGGGCGGACGTCGGCCTGCACACCGGGGAACAGGGGCTCGGTGAGCAGCACGAGCACATCGAGGGGATCCCCGTCGTTGCCGAGGGTGTCCTCGATGAAGCCGTAGTCCGCGGGGTACTGCATCGAGGTGAAGAGGTAGCGGTCGAGCTTGACCCGGCCGGTCTCATGGTCGACTTCGTACTTGTTGCGCGAACCGCGGGGGATCTCGATCGTGGCCAAGAGTTCCATAGTGCTCCTTACGCGTTAGGGTGGCATCACTAGGATAGTGCCTATGCGTCCCCACCGCCGACACGCCTCGACCCTCCTCAGCCGGCCCCGCAACCGGCGACAGCCGCGAGGGAGGACGTGCCCGACGACACGAACAGGAGCCCGCGTTTGACCCCCACGACGCCGCAGGACTCTCAGCCCGAGGAGGAACCGCGAGCCGGGTCCGGATCGGCAGGTGCTGATTCGGCGGGGACAGGGTCGACGGGGGCAAGCGGCTCGGGTCCGCGCGGTGAGCGGAAGCGCTCGGGCAAGCGGCTCGCCGCCGGCATCACCGCAGGCGTCCTCCTCGCCGGTGCCCTCGGATACGGAGTCGCCGATGCCGCCGACGTCGTCCCCGGCTTCCTCACCACGGAACCGGCGATCGAGGTCGACCCGCTGCCGCAGCCGGTCGCCGCCGGACAGGACGTGCCCGCCCCCGCCTCGGCGCTCACCGATTCCGCCCCGATCCCACAGAGCGCCGGCAGCGAACTCGAGCGCATCCTCGGCGACTCGCAAGTCAAGGGATTCGGCGTCGAGGTCCGCGACGCCCTGACTGACCAGGTGCTCTTCGCCACCGACGAGAACCGGGCGCGGACGCCGGCCTCGGTGACGAAGGTGCTCACCGCTTCCGCCGCGCTGCTCGCGATCGGCGGTGAACAGCGGCTGTCGACGACGGCTGCCTTCGATCCGGCGACGTCGACGGTCACGCTCGTCGGCGGTGGGGACGTCCTCCTCGGTGCCGGCGAATCCCAGCCCGGTGCCGTCAACGGCCACGCGGGGCTGAAGACCCTGGCGGAGGAGACCGCGGCGGCGCTCAAGGAGCGGCAGGTCACCGAGGTGGCGCTCGCCGTGGACACGAGCCGCTACCCGGGCAACGACTTCAACCCGAGCTGGGAGCGGGCGGACATCGCCAAGGGCGTCATCACCCCGATCCAGCCCCTCATGGTCGACAGCGGGTACGTCGGGGACCCGTCCGCGGCCTGGCGCGGTCGCAGCGAGAACCCGTCGGCCGATGCGCTCGCGGCGTTCCGCACCGCCCTCGAAACCGCGGGGATCACCGTCACCGATCAGCAGGCAGCCCCCGGCGCCGCGGACACTGCGGGGACGACACCGGACCCGACGGACACCTCGGCGGGCTCGGAAGGGCCCGCGACGCTTGCGACGGTGGAATCGGCGACGATCTCCGAGATCGTCGAGTACGCCCTCGTCCACAGTGACAATGTCGTCGCCGAGGTGCTCGGCAACGAGGTCGCGATCGCCCAGGGCATGCCCGGCAGCCTCGAGAACGGACCGAAGGCCGTCATCGCCGCCCTCGAGGACACCGTCGACCTCGGGCAGACGCAGCTCTACGACACCTCGGGACTCGACTACGGCAACCGGATCAGCCCGCACGACCTCACGACGGTCCTCCAGGCCTCGGTCGTCGCCGAGGACTCGCTCTCAAGCCTCATCAGCTACTTTCCCGTCGGCGGGCTGACCGGCACGCTCACCGACCGGTTCGGCGACGACCCCAACGCCGCGGGCGCCGTGCACGCGAAGACGGGGACCCTGTCGACGGTGACTTCGCTGGCCGGGGGAGTCCTCGACGCCGACGGCCGCTACCTCGTGTTCTCGTTCCAGATCGACGGCGTCGACCGGGCGAAGATCCTCGAGGCCCGCAAGACCGTCGACGACGCCGTGTCCGCGCTGGCCGATTGCGGGTGCTCATGATCATCGACGAGAACTTCACCGTCCGCACGGCCCGCGAGGTCGTCTCCGCTCCGAAACCGCCGGCGGCGAGCACGCTTGAGGAGCTCGTCGCCGGGATGAAGGACAATGCGCTCACCGCGCAGGACCTCGTCGTCGATTCGTTCCTGCTGGCCCCTGACCACGCCGACGACGTCCGCACCCGGCTGGCGGCAGGGTCCGTGCTCGTCCTCGACCAGGTCGGCTGGATCAAGGCGAACGCCGAATCACTCAACGGGATGGTCGACGTCTCCGCCCTGCCGGGCGTCCCCGGTCCCGCCTCGCAGCGGGCAGCCGCCGTCGAGGTGGCCGGTGTCCTCTCCCTGCTCTCGACGCGCGTGCTCGGCCAGTTCGACCCCTTCGCCCGGGAATCCGGGCGACTGATGTTCATCGCCCCGTCGGTGCTCATCGCGGAGGAGGCGATGAAGGTCGACCCCCGGGACTTCCGGATGTGGGTCGCCCTCCACGAAGCCACCCACCAGGTCCAGTTCGCCACCGCGCCGTGGCTGCGCGAGCACATGCGCGGGCTGCTCTCGCAGTTCGTCTCGACCCCGCTCTCGACTCCGGGATGGTCGACCGTCGCCGAGGTGTTCGCCACCTTCGGACGCATCATCCGCGGTCAGGCGAGCATGGTCGACCTCATCACGAACGAGGGGATGAAGACGGCGCTCACCGATGCCTCGGCAATCCTCAGCCTGCTCGAAGGTCATGCGGACGTCGTCATGGACGAGGTCGGCATCGGCGTCATCCCCAGCGTGCGCAAGCTGCGCCGCCGGTTCGAGGCGCGCCGGGACGCCGGACAGGGCGGGTTCCTCTCGAATCTGCTGGGGATGAACCTCAAGCTCGCGCAGTACCGCGACGGGGCGAAGTTCGTCCGCGAGGTCCGGGCCGCGGTCGGCCAGTCCGGGTTCGGCGCGGTCTACGCGAGCGCGGAGAACCTGCCCACGGCCCCGGAGATCCAGACGCCGCGGCTGTGGCTCGACCGCGTCCACGGGTGAGCGACGGCATGCGACGGACGGGAGCGCGGCGCCGTGGCTGAGGCGGGGCGCCGACCGACGCTCGATCCGGCGAGTGCCGCGATCCGCGCCGCCGTCCGCGTGACGCTGGCAGACGCGGGGGATCGGGGGCGATCTCAAGCGGGCGGGGAGTCACGTGAGTCCACGCTCGCTTCCGGGGAACCGCAATCGTCAGCTGTGCCGCGTCTCATCGTCGCGGTCTCCGGCGGCGCCGATTCGATGGCGCTGCTCCACGCGTGCGCGTTCCTCCACCGCCGCGGCGAGGTCGAGGCGCTCGCCGTCACCGTCGACCACGGTCTGCAGGCGGAATCCGCCGAGGTGGCCGCGACCGTGGCGGCCACCGCTGAGTCCTGGGGTGTGCCCGCGACGATCGCGCCCGTCACCGTCACGCACGGCGCCGACGGCATCGAAGCCGCGGCACGAGACGCCCGCTATGCCGCGCTCGAGACCGCCCTGGCAGCGCATGAGGCGGACTGGATCCTCACCGCCCACACCCGCAGCGACCAGGCCGAGACGGTGCTGCTCGGGCTGCTCCGCGGTTCGGGCACCCGGTCGCTGGCCGGCATGGCGGTGCGGTCCGGGCCTGTGCTGCGCCCCCTGCTCGACATCGACCGGGCCGCGACCGAAGCCGCATGCCGGGCGCAGGGTATCGCCGTCTGGCACGATCCGATGAATGCCGATGCCGCATTCGCCAGGGTGCGGGTGCGCGGTCTGCTCGCCGTGCTCGAGGCCGAGCTCGGTCAGCCGGTCACCGACAATCTCGCCCGGACGGCTGAGCTCTGCCGCGCCGACGCGGACGTCCTCGACGCGGCCGCCGCGGACGTCCTCGCCGAGATCCGGGGCGCGTCCGAGGTTCCGCTCGACCGCCTCGGCGACCATCCCGAGGCGATCCTCTCCCGCGTGCTGCGCGGGTGGCTGCTCTCACTCGGAGTGCCCGCACAGTCCTTCGGTTCGACCCGCATCCGCGATCTCATGGCGCTCATCAGGGAGGATGAGGGAACGGGTCGGGTTCGCCGTCTGTCCTTCCCGGGCGACACCGAGGTCGTCGTCAGCCACGGCACCGTGCGCTTCGGCTTCGCCGCCAAGCACCCGGAGTCATAGAGCTCGGACGTCCACCCGCCACCATGCACTCCGCTGAGTCGCGAATCCGCCGCGTGCACGGGTTGTGCGTGACGCTCAAGGTGGCGGTAGGGGAGGGGTAGCGTCAGCGGACGCCACTGGAGAGGGGCGCCGTCAGCGGACGCCGCCGAGGAGCTCACCGCCGGAGGCGACGAGTGTCCCACCCTTGTAGACGTCGCGTTCGAGCGGGCAGTCCATGATCGCCGAGGTGACTGTGTCCGCGTCGAGGAGCAGGAAGTCGGCAGGCGCCCCGACACCGAGGCCGTGGACGGCATCGTCGGTGAGCGCAGTGCCGTCGGGGCGCGTCCCGGCCATCACCTGGGCACCTCCGCGGGAGGCGATGTCGAGGCAGTGCTCGATGTCCTCATCGCGGCGGAAGCCGTTGGTGAACGCCAGCTGCCACGTCCGTCGCAGCAGGTCACCGTCACCGTAGGGACTCCAGTAGTCGCGCTGCCCGTCCTCGCCGAGGCCGATCGCCACCCGCTGCTCACCGAGGATGTCCTGCGGCAGGCTGCCCTTCTGCGGGGCCACGGTCGTCACGGAGATGCCCGCCTCGGCGAGGATTTCGGCGAGGCGACGGACGACGGGTTCGGGGTTCGTGTTGAGGGCGAAGGCATGCGAGATCGTCACCTGCCCCTGCAAGCCGAGCGTCTGCGTCCGGTGCGCGATCTCCTCGAACGAGAAGACACCGGCCGTGCCGCCCTCGTGGAGGTGGATGTCGACGCCCTTGCCGTGCTTCTCGGCGAGAGCGAAGACGATGTCGAGATGCGTCTTCGGATCGCGATCGTACTGGACGGGGTCGAGGCCGCCGACGAGATCAGCGCCCTCGGACAGGGCCGCGTCGAGAAGGTCGCGGACGCCCTTCTCCCGCACGATGCCCGCCTGCGGGAACGCGACGATCTGCGAATCGAGGACGTCGGCGTGAGCGGCGAGGGCATCGCGGACCCCGGTGAAGCGCTCGAGCCCGGTGTCGGAGTCGATCTGCGTGTGCGAGCGGATCCGCGACCCGCCCGAAGCGATGATCGCGGCGATCGCGAAGCTCGCCTGGTCGCGCACCGACCGTTCGCCGCTGCGCCAGTTCGCGCGGTCGTTCATGATGAAGCCGTGCAGCGTGCCGTCGGCGGTGTGCGGACGGAAGGTCTGCCCGAGGCGGTTCGAATCGAGGTGCGCATGGACATCGCCGAGACCCGGCAGCAGCACCCGTCCGCGCCCCTCGACGACCTCGGCGGAGCCTGCCGCGCCCGTCTCGCCGGTTCCGGCACCCGCCTCGCCGGCCGGGGGGATCGCCGCGATCCGACCGTCGGCGACGACGACGTCGACGGCCGCCTCGTCCGGACAGCGCGGAAAGAGGCGGACATCGGTGAACGTGGTGGCCATGGGCTGCCTCGGCTTTCTCTCTGCTCTCCGATGGTCGAAGAGCGCTCTCTGCGGGTGGGAGACGATGAGCTGCGGGCCCGGTCGGAGCCCTCGACTCAAACGGTATACCATTGTCCGGGCGGCTGCCCACCCAGCCGCTCACCCCGCCGCCCCGAGCCTGAGGGGTGAGCGCCCGAGGGGTGAGAGCCCGACGAATGACGGAGCACCGTCTGAGAGGATGACCGCATGAGCACGACTCCCGGGACCGCGAATGCCACGGGCCCTCGGATGGGCCCCGGCCTCGACGTGCTCGCCGTCATCTGCCTCGTCCTCATCGCCTCCTCGCTGCGTCCCGCGGCCTCCTCACTCGGCCCCGTCCTCGCCGAGGTCCAGACCGCCTTCGGTCTCGCCGAATGGCAGACCGGGCTGCTCACCGCCCTGCCCGGTCTCATCTTCGCCGTCTGCGGCTTCCTCGCCGTCCCGCTGCTGCGGCGCGTCGGCCTCTTCGCCTCGCTGACGGTCGCCTGCGTGCTCATCGCCGGCGGCATCGGCGCCCGCGTCCTCGTCGACTCGTGGGTGGCGTTCGCCGCCCTGACGATCGCCGCCCTGGCCGGGATGTCGCTCGGCAACGTCATCCTCCCCGTCTTCGTCAAGACCCGCTTCCCGCATCGGGCCCACCTCGGTGCGACCGCGTTCACCGTCTCACTCGGCCTCGGGGCGATGTTCCCCGCCCTCCTCACCGCACCCCTGACCGAGCACTTCGATGACTGGCGGGTCGGCCTCGGCGCCTGGGTGCTCGTGCCGCTCACCGCACTGATCACATGGATCGTGCTGCGCGTCCTCGGCTCCGTGCCCGTCTTCCGCCGCCCCGGAACCGAGCACAGCGCGACACCGGCACCGCGGCGGCACATCCACATGACCGCGAAGGCGCGGTACATGGCGATGTTCTTCGGCCTCCAGTCCGTCAACGCCTACGTCCAGTTCGGGTGGCTGCCGCAGATCTACCGGGATGCCGGACTCGACCCCGTCGCCGCAGGCGTCATGCTCACGATCGTCACCCTCGGCGGCCTGCCCGGCGGCTTCCTCGCCCCGCAGATCATCATGCGCGGCATCGCCCCCCGCGCCTTCCTCGTCTCCTTCGCCCTCAGCGCCGTCGCCGGCTACACGGGCCTCCTCCTCGCCCCCGCCTCGGCGCCGGTGCTCTGGGCGGTCCTGCTGTCCTACGGCGGATTCGCATTCCCCGCCGCCCTGGCCCTCATCACCAGCCGCACCCGCGACGTCTCGGTCACCGCCCGCACCTCGGCATTCGTCCAGTCCTCGGGCTATGTGCTCGCCGCCCTCGGCCCGCTCGCCGTCGGCGGCCTGCTCGGCCTCAGCGGCGCCTGGACCCTGCCGCTCATCCTCATGATCGCCGTCTCCGTGCTCATGGGCGTCACCGGCTGTCTCTCCGCGGCACCGGGCACCGTCGACGACGAGCTGACCCAGTGACCGCGCGGGTGGCTCCGCGGCGGCCCCGTCGCCCATAATGGAGTCACAGCCACCCCACACGAGGAGAATCGACACCAGTGGACATCAACGATCTCGGCAATGACATCGAAGAAGTGCTCGTCTCGGAAGAACAGATAGCCGCCCGACTCGTTGAACTGGCCGCCGCCATCGATGAAGACTACAAGGACAAGGACATCCTCCTCGTCGGCGTCCTCAAAGGCGCGGTCATGGTCATGGCCGACCTCGCCCGGGCCCTGCACTCGCCGGTGACGATGGACTGGATGGCCGTCTCCTCCTACGGCTCGGGCACGAAGTCCTCCGGTGTCGTGCGGATCCTCAAGGACCTCGACACCGACCTCACCGGCCGCCACGTGCTCATCGTCGAGGACATCATCGACTCCGGGCTCACCCTGTCCTGGCTCGTGCAGAACCTGCGCTCCCGCGGGGCCGCCGACGTCGAGATCTGCACGATGCTGCGCAAACCCGAAGCCGTCAAGGTCGACATCGACGTCAAATACGTCGGCTTCGACGTCCCCAACGAGTTCGTCATCGGCTACGGACTCGACTACGCGGAGAAGTACCGCAACGTCCCGTTCGTCGCGACTCTGGCTCAGCACGTCTACAGCTGAGCGGCGTTGAGCTGAGCGCCCACCGCGCGTTGCCTGGAATTTGCTTCCGCCGAGGAACAAAACCTCTCTGATTCCCGCTATGCCACTGGTACGTACTAGGCTGTGGGGGATGCTCCCAGGCAGCCGCGGCAGCCTGCACGGGCTGCCCAGACTGAAATCCTGAGAGGATCTATGGCCGAGTCCAAAAAGCGACGTCCACTGCTCAACAAGGCGACGAGAGGTCCCTTGATCTGGATCGTCATGGCGCTCCTCGTGGTGTCCATCGGAGCGCTCCTCTTCAGCCGTGTGGGCTTCAGCCAGATCGACACCGAGCAGGGACTCCAACTGCTGGCCGACGACAAGGTCGAACAGGCCAAGATCGTCGACCGCGACCAGCGCGTCGACCTCACCCTCAAAGAGGACCTCACCGTCGACGGCCAGGAATACGGCAAGAAGGTCCAGTTCTACTACGTCGAACAGCGCGGCGACCAGATCGTCGAGGCCGTCACCGAGGCGAACCCCCCTCAGGGCTACACCGACGAGGTGCCGCAGCAGAGCTGGCTGATGTCGCTGCTGGGCACCCTCATTCCGTTCGTCATCATCTTCGTCGTCTTCTGGTTCCTCATCTCGCAGATGAGCGGCGGGAAGATGATGAACTTCGGCAAGTCGAAGGCCAAGCTCGTCAACAAGGAGAATCCGGACGTCACGTTCAAGGACGTCGCCGGGGTCGATGAGGCGCTCGAAGAGCTCGAGGAGATCAAGGAATTCCTCGCCGAACCCGAGAAGTTCAAGGCCGTCGGGGCGAAGATCCCCAAGGGCGTCCTCCTCTACGGTCAGCCGGGCACCGGCAAGACCCTGCTCGCGAAGGCCGTCGCCGGTGAGGCGGGCGTGCCGTTCTACTCGATCTCCGGCTCCGACTTCGTCGAGATGTACGTCGGCGTCGGCGCCTCCCGCGTGCGCGACCTCTTCGAACAGGCGAAGGCGAACGCCCCCTGCATCATCTTCATCGACGAGATCGACGCCGTCGGCCGCCAGCGCGGGGCCGGCATGGGCGGCGGTCACGACGAGCGCGAGCAGACGCTCAACCAGCTCCTCGTCGAGATGGACGGCTTCGACGTCAAGACCAACGTCATCCTCATCGCCGCGACCAACCGGCCCGACGTCCTCGACCCGGCGCTGCTGCGCCCCGGCCGCTTCGACCGGCAGATCCCGGTCGAGGCCCCGGACATGAAGGGCCGCAAGCGCATCCTCGAGGTCCACGCGAAGGACAAGCCGCTGGCCCCCGACGTCGACCTCGGCCAGATCGCCAAGCGCACTCCCGGGTTCTCCGGCGCCGACCTCGCCAACGTCCTCAACGAGGCGGCCCTGCTCACCGCGCGTGAGAACGCGAAGGTCATCGACAACCGCATCCTCGACGAGGCGATCGACCGCGTCATCGCCGGACCGCAGAAGCGCACGCGCCTGATGAACGACAAGGAGCGCCTCGTCACCGCCTACCACGAGGGCGGCCACGCTCTCGTCGCCGCGGCGATGAACAACACCGACCCGGTGACGAAGGTGACGATCCTGCCCCGCGGCCGCGCCCTGGGCTACACAATGGTGCTGCCGAGCGAGGACAAGTACTCGACGACCCGCAACGAACTCCTCGACCAGCTCGCCTACGCGATGGGCGGACGCGTCGCCGAGGAGGTCGTGTTCCACGATCCGACGACCGGGGCGAGCAACGACATCGAGAAGGCGACGAACATCGCCCGGAAGATGGTCACGCAGTACGGCATGAGCGAGAAGCTCGGCATGGTCAAGATCGGCGACGACCAGTCCGAGCCCTTCGCCGGGCGCGGCTACGGCGCCGGCGATGAGTACGGCGATTCGACGCTGTCGGCCATCGACAAGGAGGTGCGCGCGCTCATCGACACCGCGCACGCCGATGCGTACTGGGTGCTCACCCACAACCGCGACATCCTCGACGCCCTGGCCTACCAGCTGCTCGAGCGCGAAACGCTCGACCAGGCCGCCCTCGAGGAGATCTTCGCCCCCGTCCTCAAACGGCCCCGCCGCGAGGTGTGGCTGGCCAACGACGAGCGCCCGGTCTCCGACCGCGGACCGATCGTGCCTCCCGCCCCGCAGGGCGGTCGCGGCAACGACGACGAGCAGCACGGGGACGAGGACGGCACCGGCCACTCCGGCGGCCCGGGTCCCGACACGACGGACCTGCCCGGTGCCGGACCGACCGGCACCCACGGCCCCGACGTGCCGCACAATCCGCCGGGACCCCGTGACCCCAACGGTCCGGTCGGGCCCGCCGGACCCACCGGTCCGGCAGGACCGAGCTCCGGTCTGCCCGGGGACGAACCGGGAGGCCAGCGCTGATGACCGATTACGTGTTCGACGACCTCGGCGAGACGACCGCGGGCAAGCCCACGGTCGACCATGAGCGCATCGCCGCGGCAGTCCGGGAGATCCTCTTCGCCGTCGGGGAGGACCCCGACCGCGACGGTCTCATCGAGACCCCGGCGAGGGTGGCCCGCGCGTACGAGGAGTTCTTCGCCGGCCTCCACCACGACCCGGCCGAGATCCTCTCCGTGACGTTCGACATCAGCCACGAGGAGATGGTCCTCGTCCGCGACATCGACCTCTACTCGATGTGCGAACACCACCTCGTGCCGTTCCACGGCGTCGCCCACGTCGGCTACATCCCGGCGAAGAACGGCAAGGTCACCGGGCTGTCGAAGCTCGCCCGCCTCGTCGAGGTCTACGCCCGCCGCCCGCAGGTCCAGGAGCGGCTGACCGCGCAGATCGCCGATGCCCTGATGACCCACCTCGAACCGCAGGGCGCGATCGTCGTCGTCGAGGCCGAGCACCTGTGCATGACGATGCGCGGGGTCCGCAAGCCCGGCGCCTCGACGATCACCTCAGCGGTGCGCGGTCAGCTGCGCGAACCGGCATCCCGGGCGGAGGCGATGAGCCTCATCCTGCGAGGCTGAGCGATGACCGTCGACCCGACCCCTGCCGCGGGGCGGCCGCCTGCCCTCGGGGATCCGGCGCGCACGCAGATCATGGGCGTCCTCAACGTCACACCCGATTCGTTCTCCGACGGCGGCCGCTACTTCGACCACGCCAAGGCGATCGCCCACGGGCTCGCGCTGACGACCGCGGGCGCGGACATCATCGACGTCGGCGGGGAATCGACCCGCCCCGGAGCCGTCCGCGTCGACGAGGACGAGGAGCTGCGCCGGGTCGTGCCCGTCGTCCGTGAACTCGCCGACGCCGGCGTGCTCATCAGCGTCGATACGATGCGGGCCGCGGTGGCGTCGGCGGCCATCGAGGCCGGGGCGCACATCATCAACGACGTCTCGGCGGGCCTGTCGGATCCCGGCATGCTCACCGTCGCCGCGGACTCCGGCGTCCCGATCGTCCTCATGCACTGGCGCGGCCATCTCGACCGTGCGGATGCGACGTTCCACTACGACGACGTCCTCGCCGAGGTGGTCGCCGAGCTGCGCGAGCGCATCGACGCGGCCGTGGCCGTCGGCATCGACCCGGACGCGATCATCGTCGATCCGGGCCTGGGCTTCTCGAAGAACGCCGACCACAACTGGCAGATCCTCGCCGGGCTCGAGGCATTCTCCGCGTTCGACCAGCGCCTCCTCGTCGCCGCGAGCCGCAAGCGCTTCATCTCCTCCCTCGTCTCACCCGAGGATCCGGCGCGGGCCGAGGAAGCGGCGAAGGACCAGGCCACAGCCGTGATCTCGGCGTTCGCCGCGCAGGCGGGAGCCTGGGCGGTGCGCGTCCACGACCCGGCCGCCTCGGCGCTGGCCTGTAAGGTGGCGGCGGCCATCGCCGACCACGCGGCCCCGGGCACCTCCCTGTGGAAGCCCGGCCGGGCATGAGCGGACAGCCGGACCGGATCGAGCTGCGCGGCCTGACGGTGCGCGGCAACCACGGCGTCTTCGACTTCGAGAAGCGCGAGGGCCAGGACTTCGTCGTCGACGTCGTCCTCCACACGTCGACGGCCGCAGCCGCAGGCACCGATGACATCGCCGACACCATCCACTACGGCGACCTCGCCGAGGCGGTCGCCGGCATCGTCGAAGGCACCACCTTCGACCTCATCGAGACCCTCGCCGAGGCGATCGCCGACCACTGCCTGACCCTGACCGACCATGTCGAGGTCGTCGTCCACAAACCGAGCGCCCCGATCGAGCGGACCTTCGCCGATGTCACCGTCACCGTCGACCGGCACCGCGGGGACGCCGGCTCCGCCGAGGCACCGGCCGCGGTCGCCGTCCTCAGCCTCGGGGCCAACCTCGGCGATGCCGCGGCCACCCTCGACGACGCCGTCGCCGCTCTCGACCGCCACCCGGCGATCACGGTGACGAAGCGGTCCTCGCTCTACCGGACCGCACCGTGGGGCGGGGTCGAGCAGAACGACTTCCTCAACCTCGGCGTCCTCATCGAGACCACCCTGCCGGTCGACCAGCTCCTCGGGGTGGCCCAGGGCATCGAGGTCGCCGCCGGCCGGACCCGGGAGCTGCGGTGGGGACCGCGGACCCTCGACATCGACCTCATCAGCGTCACCACCGAGGCCGGGGCGCTTCGCACCGCGACCCCGACGCTTTCCCTGCCGCACCCGCGCGCCCACGAACGGGCCTTCGTCCTCGTCCCGTGGGCGGAGACGGACCCCGGCGCGATGGTCGACACCCCGACCGGATCGAGGCCGATCGCCGAGGTCATCGCTGCGCTCGACGATCAGGAAATCACCCGCGTCTCCTCCCCGCAGACGCCCGACATCTGAAAGACTGAGGAGCATGCAGCGAACTTCCTCAGGCATGCTCGTCATCTGGGCAACCGTCGGCGTCGTGCTCGGCGTGCTCGTCGACGTGCTGCTGGAGAACCAGGGATTCGCACTGCCCGGGCAGCCGTGGCTGCCGATCATCGGCATGCTCATCCTCGCCGTCGTCCTCCTCGTCCTCGGCTACCCGATCAAGAGGTGGAACGAGGGCGACCGGACCCGCGAGATCGACCCGCTCCGGGCCGCCCGCGTGGCGGTCATGGCCAAGGCGAGCGCCCTGACCGGGGCCGGACTGGCGGGCTGGTACCTCGGCAACGCCGCGTACTTCTTCTTCTCGGCGCCGGGCATCCGCAACGACCTGGCCGCGGGCATGCTCTTCGCCGCGCTCGCCGCCGCGGCCCTGATGATCGTCGGGATCATCGTCGAGATCTTCTGCACCCTTCCACCCCAAGACCCACCAGGAGCCGAAGCCGCATGACCGACCCGATCTACACCCGAGTCAGCCCCAAGTACTGGCGCAAGGAGACGATCTCGTCACTGACGTTCTTCGTCCCGCTGCTCGCCGCGGCGATCGTCCTCGCCGTGATCTTCCCGTCCCAGTGGTGGCTGCACCCGCTCTGGGCGGCGATCCTCATCTGGGCCGTCGTCTACCTCGTCGTCCTCTACCGGCAGGCGAAGGTCATCGGGTACGCCGAACGTGACGACGACCTCCTCATCCGCCGCGGCATCATGTTCCGCCGCACCACCGTCGTGCCCTACGGGCGCCTCCAGTTCGTCGACGTCGACTCCGGCCCCATCGACCGGATGTTCGGACTGGCCACCGTCAAACTCCACACCGCCTCGGCGGCCACCGATGCGACGATCCCCGGCCTGCCGCGCCCCGACGCGGACCGTCTCCGCGACAGCCTCGCCGGTCGCGGACAGGCGAACCTGGCAGGGCTGTGACGATGAGCTCCGACCACGGCATCACCGAGGAGACCGGGCAGTCCCAGCCGGGGTCGTCCCCGCCGGCAGGTCCGTCCCAGCCGGGGTCGCAGCCCGCCCTCGCCGAGGCAGCCGCCCCGGAGGTCTGGCATCGGGTCCATCCGCTCACCCCGGTCCTCGAGAGCCTCGGCGTCATCGTCGTCCTCTTCGTCGTCGCCGGATACGTCGGGCAGAACTTCATCCAGCAGGCGCTCAGCGACCTCGCCGCCGGTGACGGCGTCGACCTGTCGCTGGCCGGCTGGCTCGGCGCGCATCCGCTCGTCATCCTCGCCGGCCTCGGCGGGGTCCTCCTCGTCCTCGCCGTCGCCGGTGTCTACAGCTGGCTCGCCTGGCGGGTCATGGGCTACCGCGTTGACGCCGAGGCGATCTATGCCCGCTCCGGCCTGCTCGCGAAGAAGCTGCGCAAGGCCCGCCTCGACCGGGTCCAGTCGATCGACCTCCAGCAGAAGCTCGTTCCCCGCCTCCTCGGACTCGCCGAGCTCGTCTTCGACGTCGCCGGGGGCAAGGGCGCGAACGTGTCGCTGAAGTACCTGAGCCGGAAGAAGGCCGACGCCCTGCGCGATGAGCTCCTCGCCGCGGTCCGCGAGGTCAAGCAGGGCGGCCGAACGGCGGGTGCCGCCGGCGGTGCCGCTGCCGGCGCTGCCGGCGGTGCAGAGGCCCTGGACGGTCCAGCGGCCTGGACAGGTGAGGACGGCACGGTCGACAGCCTCGGCGCGGGCCAGGGTCCGGGCGAGCCGACGGTCGATCTCAGCGCCCCCGAACGCGCCGGTGACAGCATCGGTGTGCGGTTGAGCAAGCGCCTGAGCAGGTATGCGGGGGAGGCCCTGGAGGAGGCCGAGGACAGCCTCAACGACATGCTCGCCCCCTACGGCGTCTCGCCGCGGCTGTCCGAAGAGGGCGAGATCATCAGAGTCCCCGTCCACCGGGTCATCCTCTCCTCGCTGCTCAAAACGGACTTCCTCATCGGAGTTCTCGTCGTCGTCGCCGTGGTCATCGCCACCATCGTGCTCTTCGCTCTCGGGTTCCGGGAGGCGGCGGTGCCGATGATCTTCGGCGTCCTGCCGGCCGGCATCGCGGCGTTCGCCTCGGTGAAGAAGGACCTCGACAACGCGAACTTCGTCGTCCGCCTCACCGACTCGGGACTCGCCGTCAGCCACGGTCTCGTCTCGACCTCGCGGAAGGTCATCCCCCTCGACCGCGTGCAGGCCGTGTGCCTGCACCAGCCGCTGCTGTGGCGCATCGGCGGGTGGTGGAAGGCCGAATACAACATCGCCAGCGCCGGCGACAAGGGCGAATCGAACCTGCTGCTGCCCGTCGGCGACATCGACCAGGCGCTGACGATGATCGGCCTCGCCCTGCCCGCCCCGCAGGTCGACGACGGGGTCAGCGCCCGCAGCCTCACCCTCTCGGCGATGTACGACACCGACTCGCCCGACCCGCAGGCCGCGCGCGCCGAAGAGGCCTTCCGCCCTCAGCCGCGCTCCTCCCGGTTCATCGACCCGCTCGTATGGAAGCGACGGGCGTACGCCCTCACCGAGGCCCTCCTCATCATCCGCCTCGGCCGCCTCGAGCGGCGCGTCGACTTCGTCCCGCACGAACGCGTCCAGTCGATGGAGTACCGGCAGGGTCCGCTCCTGCGCGCACTCGGTCTCGCCTCGGTGGCGGTGCACTCGACCGCGGGGCCGATCACCCCGCAGGTCGCCCACCAGGACGCCGAGGCGGCCCGCCGCTTCTTCGACGAGCACGCTGAACGCACCCGGCTGGCGCGTGAGCGCTTCGACGAACAGCGCCGCACCGGACAGGGGATCGACGCATGACCGCACCGCCCCCTGACGCCCCGCGCTTGGGGATCGGCATCATCGGCGCCGGCCGAGTCGGCGCCGTCATCGGAGCCGCCTGGCGGGCGGCCGGACACGCGATCATCGGGGTCAGCGCCACCTCGGCGGCCAGCCTCGAACGCGCCGAGGACATGCTGCCCGGCGTGCCCGTCCTCCCTCCCGACCAGATCGCCGAACGCGCCGAACTGCTCCTGCTCGCCGTGCCCGATGACGAGATCGGCTCGCTCGTCTCCGGCCTGGCTGCCCTCGGCCGGATCCACGCCGGGCAGATCGTCGTCCACGTCTCCGGACGCTACGGCACGGACATCCTCGAACCGGCGACCGGCGTCGGGGCGCTGCCGATCGCCCTGCACCCGTCCCTGTCGTTCACCGGCACCGCCGTCGACCTCCCACGCCTGCGGCAGGCCACCGTCGCCGTCACCGCACCCGGACCGATCCGGCCGGTCGGTGAGGCCCTCGTCGTCGAGATGGGCGCCGAACCGATCGAGATCGCCGAGGCGGACCGGCCGCTCTACCACGCCGCCATCACGCACGCGTCGAACCACTCGATCACGATCATCGCCGAAGCCCTCGAGATGCTCACCGAAGCCGGTGTCGAGGACCCCTCGCGGGTGCTCACCGCACTCGTCGACGCGAGTGTCGCCAACACCCTGCAGAACGGGGCGAAGGCGCTGACCGGGCCGGTCGCCCGCGGCGACGTCGGGACGCTCGCCGCGCACCTGGCGGCCCTGAGCGAATACAGCCTCAGCGTGTCCCATCCGGGCACCCGCGACAGCTACATCGCACTCGCCCGGTCGACGACGGCGAAGGCGCTCGCCATGGGGCGGATCACCGAGGCGCAGGCACAGGAGATCCTCGCCCTCCTCGGCTGACCCGACAGGGGCGGGCCGAGCTGCCGGGACGGCCGTCGGGCAGCGGTGTGGCGGGGGCCTCAGGACGGTTGCGCGAATTCCCCCGCGGGGTGCTGGCGCGGTAGCCTTGAGAGCATGGCAGAAACTGAGTCGATCACCCCTGACACCGCTGAGTCCGCACCGGAACACCTCGATCCCGAACAGATCAGGATCCGCAAGGACAAGCGGCAGCGGATGCTGGACTCGGACACCGAGGCCTACCCCGTCTCCGTGCCCCGCACGCACACTCTCGCGCAGGTGCACGCTGCCCACCCCAACCTCGACGCCGGTGATGAGACCGACGACGTCGTCGGCGTCGTCGGCCGCGTCGTCTTCGTCCGCACCACCGGCAAGCTCGCCTTCGTCACTCTGCAGGCCGGTGACGGCACCCGCCTGCAGGGGATGCTCTCCCTGCGCGAGGTCGGCGAGGAGCGCCTGGCCGACTTCAAAGCCGACGTCGACCTCGGCGACTTCCTCTTCCTCCACGGCAAGGTCATCAAGTCCAAGCGCGGAGAGCTCTCCGTGCTCGCCGATGAATGGCAGATGGCGTCGAAGGCCCTCCGCCCGCTGCCGGGCCTGCACACGGAACTCGCCGAGGACACCCGCGTGCGCCAGCGCTACCTCGACCTCATCACGCGGGAGGCCGCACGGACGACGATGCGCACCCGCGCCGCGGTGATGGCCTCGCTGCGCCGGACGTTCGCCGACCAGGACTTCATCGAGATCGAGACGCCGATGCTCCAGGTCATGCACGGGGGAGCGGCGGCCCGCCCGTTCAAGACGCACATGAACGCCTACGACATCGACATGTACCTGCGCATCGCCCCCGAGCTCTTCCTCAAGCGCGCCATCGTCGGCGGCATCGACAACGTCTTCGAGATCAACCGGAACTTCCGCAACGAAGGCGCCGACTCGACGCACTCACCGGAGTTCGCGATGCTCGAGGCCTACCAGTCCTACGGGGACTACCATTCGATCGCGGAGCTGACGAAGACGCTCGTCCAGAACGCGGCCCAGGACGCCACGGGTTCGCTGCTCGTCACCCTCGACGACGGCACCGACTACGACTTCGGCGGTGACTGGGCGGTCGTGAGCATGTACGAGACGCTCTCGGCCGAATCCGGTGTCGAGGTCACGCCGCTGACCGGCATCGACGAGCTCGAGAAGATCGCTGAGGACCACGACGTCGACCTGGGCGGAGTCTTCCGCTCGCACGGCAAGTACGTCGAGGAGCTGTGGGAGCACTTCTACAAGGACAAGCTCTGGGCGCCGACCTTCGTCACCGACTTCCCCGTCGACACCTCACCGCTCGTGCGCGAACACCGCGACAAGCCCGGCGTCGTCGAGAAGTGGGACCTCTACGTCCGCGGCTTCGAACTGGCGACCGGGTACTCCGAGCTCGTCGACCCCGTCATCCAGCGGCAGCGCTTCGAAGCCCAGGCCGCCGACGCCGCCCGCGGTGACGATGAGGCCATGGGCCTCGACGAGGAGTTCCTCACCGCGATGGAACACGGCATGCCCCCGACCGGAGGAATGGGCATGGGCCTCGACCGCCTGCTCATGGCGCTCACCGGTCTGGGGATTCGCGAAACCATTCTCTTCCCCTTCACCAAACCGATCGCCGCGGCGAATTCGGACTCCACAGAGGAAGGCTGAGACCGTGCTGGATCTCATCAAGGCGCTGCTTCCGTCGATCTGCATCGCATTGCTCTTCTGGTACGTGATGCGCGGCATTGTTCGCGCAGATCGGACAGAACGCGAGCAGATCGAGAAATTCTATTCCGAGCATGAAGTTAGCGAATTGGACGATAATGGAGATTCGGGTGTTATGCTTACACCCGTAAAGTCGTCTGAAAATGAAAAGAGTGAACATGGCACGGGAGATGCGACTCGTTCTCACGGATGATTTCGACGGTTCGGAAGCAGCCGAAACCGTTCGGTTCAGCCTCGACCAGGGGACTTATGAACTGGAACTGTCCACGAAGAATGCCGAAGAGCTGCGTGAGACCTTTGCTCCCTATATCGCCAAAGCCCGCCGTGTGGCCAACCCGGGTTCACGCGGGCGCCGCGGAGGATCGACCGGTTCGGGCCCCAAGCGCGACACCGCGAAGATCCGCGAATGGGCGCAGGAGAACGGCTACCAGCTCGGTGATCGCGGACGGATCCCCCAGGAGATCGTCCAGGCCTACGAAGCCGCAGGGAACTGAGCACAGGCACAACTGAACAGAGGCGCCCGATCGGGGCACCGATTTCGCCGAGGGACCGATGACACGAGCATCGGTCCCTCGGTCGTTTCGTCACTGGCGGCATTTCGTCTCCTGCACCTTTCCGCTGCCCGTGACGAGCCGGACCGTGGGGTCTGCGCCCGCGGCCGGCCATCCGTGCAGGTGACTGCGAATCTGCGGCAGCCTCGTGCCCCGAGGGACGCGGTTAGGGATTAGCCGCGCAAAGCGACTTCCTTGAGAATTGTCTGAACGCGACGCGTGTCCGTTTGTTTCTTCGCCACCGGCATTCCACGCGGCAATGCCGGTGGCGGAATATCGGCAACGCCGTCTGCGTTGAGTGCGGTGTTTGAGGGTGCCGTCACCGGGATGACAATCGGCGAGGCGGTCAAAAGGACTTTGGAAGAGACCAGGTCCGCACCCATCCGGAAACCCGGGGACTCCGAATATACAGTGTAAGCACGGAAGGGTTCGGCGCGAGCGGGGTGCTGTGTGCGCCGGTCGCGGCAGCGTCCCAACGGTGCGCCCGACCGACGGCAGCTGACCGGGTTCCGACCGACCGCCTCGGCGGGAGATCAAGGGATTTCGCCCTGAGCCGAACGGTTTCGGCTGATGGCGAAACGTGCAATAGAACCCGAGGTTGGGTCGTTACGCTCTACAGATACCAGAACTCCAGGAGGGTGAATATGTTCGAGCGGTTCACTGACCGAGCCCGCCGAGTGGTGGTGCTCGCCCAGGAAGAGGCCAAACTCCTCAAGCATAACTACATCGGCACCGAGCACATCCTGCTCGGCCTCATCCACGAGGGTGAAGGCCTGGCGGCCAAGGCTCTCGAGGGGATGGACATCTCCCTCGAACAGGTTCGCGATCAGGTCCAGGAGATCATCGGGCAGGGACAACAGGCGCCGAGCGGGCACATCCCGTTCACTCCGCGCGCGAAGAAGGTCCTCGAGCTCAGTCTCCGTGAGGCCCTGCAGCTGGGCCACAGCTACATCGGCACCGAGCACATCCTGCTCGGTCTCATCCGCGAGGGTGAGGGCGTTGCCGCTCAGGTCCTCGTCAAGCTCGGCGCCGACCTCGGTCGGGTGCGCCAGGAAGTCATCAAGCTGCTCTCGGGCTACCAGGGCAAGGAACCGGTCGCTGCCGGCGGTCGCGAAGAGGGCACGCCCTCGGGCTCCCTCGTTCTCGACCAGTTCGGTCGCAACCTCACCGCTGCCGCCCGTGAGGGCAAGCTCGATCCGGTCATCGGCCGCCACGAGCAGATGCAGCGCGTCATGCAGATCCTCTCCCGCCGCACGAAGAACAACCCGGTTCTCATCGGCGAGCCCGGCGTCGGCAAGACCGCCGTGGTCGAGGGGCTGGCGCAGGCGATCGTCAACGGCGAAGTGCCGGAGATCCTCACCGACAAGCAGCTCTACACGCTCGACCTCGGCTCCCTCGTCGCCGGTTCCCGGTACCGCGGTGACTTCGAGGAACGTCTGAAGAAGGTGCTCAAGGAGATCCGCACGCGCGGTGACATCATCCTCTTCATCGACGAGATCCACACGCTCGTGGGTGCCGGTGCCGCCGAAGGCGCCATCGACGCCGCATCGATCCTCAAGCCGATGCTCGCCCGCGGTGAGCTCCAGACGATCGGTGCGACGACGCTCGACGAGTACCGCAAGCACATCGAGAAGGACGCTGCGCTCGAGCGCCGCTTCCAGCCGATCCAGGTGCCCGAGCCCTCGCTCGCGCACTCGATCGAGATCCTCAAGGGCCTGCGCGACAAGTACGAGGCGCACCACAAGGTGACGATCACCGAGGGTGCTCTCGCGGCTGCCGTCAACATGTCCGATCGCTACATCAACGACCGATACCTGCCGGACAAGGCGATCGACCTCATCGACGAAGCCGGGGCGAAGCTGCGCATCTCGCGGCTGTCGGTGCCGCAGGAGATCCGCGACCTCGAGGAGAAGATCCTCGAGGCCCGTCACCGCAAGGAAGCTGCGATCGACGCTCAGGACTTCGAGCTGGCGGCCTCCGAGCGGGACTCGGAGATGAAGCTCCAGCACGAGAAGGACGAGCAGACCGAGGCCTGGCGCAAGGGCGGCAAGGACACCTCCGCCACCGTTGACGCCGATCTCATCGCCGAGGTGCTCGCCTCTGCCACCGGCATTCCGATCTTCAAGCTCACCGAGGAGGAGTCCTCGCGTCTGCTGCGGATGGAAGACGAGCTGCACAAGCGCATCATCGGCCAGAACGACGCGGTCAAGTCGATCTCGCGGGCGATCCGCCGGACCCGTGCGGGTCTGAAGGATCCGAAGCGTCCGTCGGGTTCGTTCATCTTCGCCGGTCCCACCGGTGTGGGAAAGACCGAGCTTGCGAAGGCTCTCGCGGAGTTCCTCTTCGGCGACGAGGATTCCCTCATCAGCCTCGACATGTCGGAGTACTCGGAGAAGCACACCGTGTCGCGTCTCTTCGGTTCGCCTCCCGGCTACGTCGGCTACGAAGAGGGCGGCCAGCTCACCGAGAAGGTGCGTCGCAAGCCGTTCTCCGTCGTCCTCTTCGACGAGGTGGAGAAGGCCCACTCGGACATCTTCAACTCGCTGCTGCAGATCCTTGAGGACGGCCGACTCACCGACTCGCAGGGTCGTGAGGTCGACTTCAAGAACACGATCATCATCATGACGACCAACCTGGGCACGCGCGACGTCTCCAGCGGTCTGCAGATGGGATTCCAGGTCGAGGGTGACACCAAGACCAACTACGACCGGATGAAGCAGAGGGTCAACGAAGAGCTCAAGCAGCACTTCCGTCCCGAGTTCCTCAACCGCGTCGATGACACGATCGTGTTCCCGCAGCTGAACAAGGAGGAGATCATCGAGATCGTCGACCTCTTCCTCGAGCGCCTCGACACGCGTCTGGCGGATCAGGGCATGAAGGTCGAGCTCACCGATGCGGCCAAGAACCTGCTGGCCGATCGCGGCTACGATCCGGTGCTCGGTGCACGTCCGCTGCGCCGCACGATCCAGCTCGAGATCGAGGATCAGCTCTCGGAGAAGATCCTCTTCAAGGAGATCGGCCGCGGTCAGACGATCAAGGTCGACATCGAGGGCGAAGGCAAGGACGCGCAGTTCACCTTCGAAGGTGTCGAGACCGAGACCTTCCCGACATCCGGATCCGACGATTCGTCCTCCGGCGGCGAACTCGCCGGAGCCGGGTCGACCGGTTCGGCCTCCTGACCGGCAGCGGTCCGCTGACCGGCTGACTGACAGTGGTCTGCTGAGCGCATAGTCACCCCTCCTGAGGCGGCCCCGGGCCTGAGAACTTCGGTTCTCGCCCGGGGCCGCTTCGCATTGTCAGGGCGCCTCGCGTTGTGCGCCACGTCCATGGCGGCCCTCCGGGTTGTGCGCCACATCCACGGCGGCGCCGCGCGTTGTGCGCCACGTCCATGGCGGCCCTCCGGGTTCTGCGCCACATCCATGGCGATTTCGGGCTCGAGATCACCGTGGAGGCGGCGCACAATCGCCGTCACAGTGGCGCAGACCTGTGTGGACGCACCGTCGGCACCTGAGCGCGATGGTGTTGAATGAGGGAATGAGCTCAGCCACCTTCGACCACGGACTCGTCGCCTCCGACCACCACCAGACCCACGGACTTCCCAGTGGGCTGCGGCTGCGGCGGGCACGGACGTCCGACGTCAAGGGCATCGAGGCGCTCGTGGCCCCCCTGGCCGAAGAGCGCATCCTCCTCGCGAAGGACACGGTGACGTACTTCGAGTCGCTGCAGGAGTTCTGGCTCGTCGTCGATGAGCGACCCGACGGCAGCGAAGTCCTTGCCGGCTGCGCGGCCCTCCACATCATCTGGTCCGACCTCGCCGAGGCGCGCACCGTCGCGACGTCCCCTGACTACCGGGGCAGGGGAGTGGGCAAGGCCCTCATCCGCCAGCTCCTCGCCGATGCCGTGGAGATCGGGGTCGACAGGGTCTTCTGCTTGACGTTCGAAACCGGATTCTTCGGCTCCCTCGGATTCGAACCGATCAAGGGCATCCCCGTCTCACCGGAGGTCTACGTCGAACTCCTCCACTCAGCCGACGAAGGTGTGGCCGAGTTCCTTGACCTCGCCAGGGTCAAACCGAACACCCTCGGCAACACCCGAATGATCAAGTACCTGTAGAGCAGGGGGCGATCCCGAAGGGGTCAGACCGTGGTTCAGGCGGACTGCGACCAGAACTCGCGCAGTGCGGAGAGCAGTGTCTCTGGTGCCTCCTCGGGGATGAAATGACCGCAGTCGGGAATGGGTCGCCCGTCCAGGTTCTCCGTGTAGCTCTCCCAGACGGTCGTGATATCCGTGTTCGCGGCGAGGCCGCCAGCACCCCACAGTGCAAGCACCGGCACCGTCAGTTTCCGCTGGGCGCGGAAGTCCTCGTCGTCGAGGGCGACATCCTCGTGGGTGGCACGGTAGTCGTCGAAGCCAGCACGCATAGCGCCGGGCTTTTCGAAGGCGCGAACATAGTCGTCGATGTGCGGCTCGAGGCGATCGCGGCGGACGGTCCAGCGTTCGAAGAAGTAGCGAAGGTACTCAGCGGTCCTGCCTGCGGTGAGCGTCTCCGGCAGATCCTTCTGCATGTGGAGGAGCCAGTGGAAGAAGCCTTCGGCGGTGCGCATCCTCCCGTTTGTGAACATCGCATGGGTGGGGGCGATGTCGAGAACAGCGAGCGAGGAGACTCTCTCGGGAGAGTCGAGGGCAAGTCGGTGCGCGACCCGGCCGCCGCGGTCATGGCCGACGAAATGAGCCCGGTCGACGCCGAAGGAATCCATGATGCCGAGGATGTCCCGGGACATGCTCCGTTTGTCGTATCCTTCCGTCGGCTTGTCACTGAGCCCGTAGCCGCGGAGGTCCGGTGCGATGACGTGGTATTGGGTGTCGGCGTCCGGGCCGTACAGTCCGGGAATGACATCTCGCCAGCAGCTGGCCGTCTGGGGCCAACCATGAAGCAGCACAACGGTTTCGGCGTCAGCGGAGGTGGTGTCGCCGAGAAGGCAGTGGAAAGCAAGTCCATCGACATTGACGAAGCGTGAGTTCATGGTGTCAGCTAACCATATTAACCGGTTAGCAGGCAACAAGGTTTCGCGATATCGTGGGAACATGGATGACTGGCTGTGGTTCGGCGGGGAGATCAGTCTTGACTTCGTCAACACACTCCGCGACCGATTCGGTCCAGGGCGGGAGACACTTCACGGGCCAGAGGAACTGGCACGATGGATTGCCTCCACCGGGCAGTGGAGCGCAGTGACGCCGACAGAGGAAGAGTTTGCACAGGCGCTGAGGCTTCGCGCGGCAATCAGTCGGCTGTTGGAGAATCCGAGCACACTCGACCTCACTGACCTCGAGATCATCAACGGTGCTGTCAGCGGAGGTGGCGGAACCGCTGGGGCCCTGTCACCGAAATTGGAGTGGGCCGATGCCGGAGTCGCAGTCGTTCGCTCCGAACCGTCTGCAGCAACGGTGCTCGGACTCATCGCTGGCAACGCGATCGAGGTGTTCGAGCGCGGTGAACCCAGCCGAATCAAGACGTGTGCGCATGAGCGTTGCGGGATTGCCTTCGTTGATACATCTCGCGCGAACAGCCGACGATGGTGTTCGATGAAACGTTGCGGAAATCGGGCCAAAGTTGCCAAATACACTCATCGGCAATCGATGTCCCAAGGTTCTGCGCAATCGACGAATCACCTGACAGACGGTAGTTCCGAGTCCAGCATCACCGCGGCAGGCTGAGACGGTCCCCGCTGCGGTGAGCCAACCCGTCGGTGACGAGATCGGCGATGAGTCGTGAGATGCGGTCCGCATCCGCGCTGAGATCGCGCATCGTCGTCAGCTTCGCCGAGGTGGTCGGGCCCAGGGTGCCGAGGCGCTCGTCATCGAGTTCGGCAGTCGGTGCCGTGAAAAGATCGACCGCGATGGCATCGGTCGCGGCGGATGCGCGACCTGTGGTTGCGTTCGCCGCCTTCTCGACCGCCGAGGACCCCGGGACCACCGAAGACCTCTCGACCACCGAGGTCGACCGATTGCCCGCCTCGGCGGCTTCTGCATGTGCGGCCTTGAGGACGTCCATGATCGCCCCGCGCAGCTGGCGGTCCGTACCGGCCCACTTCTGGGTCTTCGGCTTCGCCGCCGAGGCGGGGCGTCCGGCGAGGTTCCAGGCGCAGATGTCCGCGAGCGGGCAGTCCTCGCACTTCGGACTGCGGGCGGTGCACACGAGGGCACCGAACTCCATGACCCCGGCGTTCCACGCCACATGATCGGTCGCGGGGACGAACCGTTCGGCCCAGACGGTCTCCCTGCGGCTCGGTGACACCGTGGGCCGGTCTCGGCCGGCGAAGACGCGGACGAGGACTCGGCGCACATTCGTATCGAGGACCGTGGTGCGCTCGCCGTGAGCGAACGAGGCGACGGCTGCCGCGGTGTACGACCCGATCCCCGGCAGCGTCTCGAGAGCGGCAGCAGTGTCGGGCACCTGGTTGTCGTGGTCGTCGGCGATGACTCTCGCGGCTTCCTGCAGCCGCAGCGCACGACGCGGGTAGCCGAGGCGATCCCATCGCTGGAGCACCTCGGCGGTGGGGGCTGCCGCCAGGTCGGCAGGAGTGGGCCAGCGCTCGAGCCATTCGCTCCAGCGTGGGGCGACGCGGGAGACCGGAGTCTGCTGGGACATGATCTCGCTGACGAGGACCGCCCACGCCGAGGTGCCTTCGGCCCGCCACGGCAGGGGTCGGGCGGCTGCCTCGAACCAGTCGATGATCGTCGTCTGGACGCGTGTGATGGCGGACTCGGGCACGTCCGGGAAGACCGGTGCTGTGGGGGTGATCCCAGTTTCGGCAGAGGTGCGGTGTGTCATTTGGATGCTCATTCGCAATTGCCTAGGCTCATTGCGATGACTCCTTCCGATCGTGGTTCGCAGCCGAAACAGCCCCGCCAGTCTAGCGGCAAGCTGCCTGCGCACGTCTACCGTCGGCGGCGGATCACCCTGGCGGTGCTCAGCCTCGTCGTCATCGGACTCATCGTGCTCGGTGTCGCCGGCATCACGAAGGCGATCGGCGGTCTGACCGACCAGGAGCCGACCGCGGCCGACGCTCCCACGAGCGCCTCACCGACCCCGCAGGCTCCGGTCCCCGACGCGCAGGCCGCCAGCGGCGCCTGCCCGCCGGACTCCGTCTCGGTGAGCGCGAAGGCCGACAAGAAGAGCTACGACGAGAACACGAAGCCGAAGTTCGAGATGGTCATCGGCAACAACCACACGGCCACCTGCCTCATCGAGGTCGGCACGAAGCAACAGGAGTTCGTCGTCGAGCAGGAAGGGGACGTCGTGTGGTCCTCGAAGTACTGCGCCGCCGACGACGATGAGAACGCCGAAGCGCCGACGGAGTTCGCTCCGCAGTCCCAGAAGACCGCCCAGTTCGAATGGAACCGGGTCCGCGTCGACAAGAACTGCAACAAGGCGAGCAAGGGCTTCGAGGCGGGCACGTACGATCTCATCGTCAAACTCGGCGACAAAGAGAGCAAACCTGTGCCCTTCGAGCTCGAGAAGGACGAGGCGACGAAGGCCAAAGAGAAGGAAGAAGCCGACAAGAAGAAGGCCGAGGAGGAGAAGATGGCGACCGAGTCGCCGACTCCGAAGCCCACGGAGACCGAGAACTCCGACGGCTAATCCGCTCAGACGCCGCGGTACGAGCCCACACCCCACGAATTGCCGTCGTGGTCGCGGAACGCGAACTCCCGTCCGCCGTGGGACTGCGTGGCCACCGGCCGGACGATCGCATGCCCGAGCTCGCGGATCTCACGATAGAGCCGGTCGACCTCCCGTTCGGTGGGGACGACGACGTAGATCGCCGCCCCGCCGACGCTGTCGAGGGCCGAACCGTCATGGCGCACGGACCCGATCATCACTCCGCCGGTCTCACCGAGCGCGTATTCGGCATGGAGGACGAGACTCGGGTCGTCCTCGTCCCGCACCGTGACGCGCTCGACGAAGCCGAGGGTGATGAGCATCGCGGTCGTCGCCGCGATGTCCGTCGTCCTCAGTGCCGGAAACACTGTCGTGGTCATCTTTCAAGCATGCCCTGTTTCGCCGCGGAAGTCTCGGATTTTCTCCCCTCCGAGGTCACTGACATCGCACACCAGCCGCGCAGGCCGCGATCGCCGCGACCGGCGACCGCAGGCACCGCCCGTCGGCTCACTTGTCCTTGTCGTTGAGGACGAGTTCGACCGCCTCGGCGACGTGCTCGCATTCCTTGACGACCATGCCGTCGGGGATCGAGACGTTGCGCAGCGCGCCACGGGCGACGATCGCCCGCGTCATGCCCAACCGTGCCGCCTCGCTCAGCCGCTGGCCGAGGTTGGGCACATTGCGGATCTCACCGGAGAGGCTGATCTCGCCGATCGCGACGAACTTCGCGTAGAGGGCCCGCCCCAGAGCGGCCGAGGCCAGAGACAGGCAGATCGCCAGATCATTGGCCGGTTCGACGAGCTTGGCCCCACCGACTGTGGCGACGAAGACATCGGACTTCGCGAACCCGGCCGCGGAGACCTTCTGGCTGAGCACGGCGATCATCATCGCCACCCGCGAGGAGTCGACTCCCGACACCGAACGCCGCGTCTGACCGGCCGCGGACTCGGTGACCAGGGACTGCACCTCGACGAGCAGCGGCCGCTTGCCCTCCTGGTTGACCGTCAGGCACGTGCCCGCCGGCGTGGACCCTGACGCGCGGGAGAGGAAGAGACCGGAGGGATCCTCGAGGCTCTTGATCCCGTTCTCCTCCATGTCGAAGCAGCCGACCTCGTCGGTGGGACCGAACCGGTTCTTGATCGCCCGCAGCATCCGCAGCCGGGAGTGCTTCTCGCCTTCGAAGGTGCACACGACATCGACGAGGTGCTCGAGGAGACGGGGTCCGGCGATCGTGCCGTCCTTCGTGATGTGTCCGACGAGCACGGTCGACAGGGACCGGGACTTCGCCTCCCGGATGAGGGCGGCCGCGACCTCCCTGACCTGGGTGACCCCGCCGGGCACGCCGTCGACCTCCGAGGAGGCGAGCGTCTGGATCGAGTCGACGATGAGCAGGTCGGGGTTCTCGGCTTCGATGAGCCCGAGCACGGCGCCGAGGTCGGTCTCCGCGGCCAGCAGCAGGTTCTCCTCGAGGGCGTTGATCCGGTCGGCGCGCAGCCGCACCTGTCCGGCCGACTCCTCGCCGGTGACGTAGAGGACCGCCGATTCGAACTTCGCGGCGCGCGCGGCGACGTCGAGGAGGAGAGTCGACTTCCCGACTCCGGGCTCCCCGGAGAGCAGGATGACCCCGCCGGGGACGATGCCGCCGCCGAGCACCCGGTCGAATTCGTCGACGAAGGTCCGCTTCGCCACCGCCAGGGTCGTGTCCACCTCGGTGATCGACTTCGCCCCGCTCGACTTCTTCACCTTCGTCTTCACCGACGTCGCACCGGCGCCCTTCTCCTCGAGAGTGCCCCAGGCCTGGCATTCGGGGCACCGCCCGAGCCACTTCACGGTCGAGTATCCGCATTCGGTGCAGGTGAAAGACATACGGCAAGTCTGGCATGCGCCACGGACATGACGCGTGCGCCACGGACACGACGTCCGGGGCCAGACCTCAGTCGGCGACGGTCAGTACCCGGGGACCGTCCTCGGTGATGGCGATCGTGTTCTCCGAATGGGCACCGTTCGAGCCGTCGGCCACCCGCAGGGTCCACCCGTCCTGGTCGACTGTGAGCTTCTTCGACGTGAACGACCACCACGGTTCGATCGCCAGGGTCAGGCCCGGCTTGAGCACCATGCCGCGCCCGCCCTTGCCGCGGTTGGCGACGTGGGGGTCCTCGTGCATCGTGTGCCCGAGCCCGTGACCGCCGAAATCGAGGTTGACCGGGATGCGCTGGGCATCGGCGATGTCGCCGATCGCCTGGGAGATGTCGCCGAGGCGGTTGCCGGCCTGCGCGGCCCCGATCCCCGCCTCGAGGCCGGCCCACGTCGAGTCGATGAGGCGCTGGTCCTCCTCGGTGCCGGTGCCGACGATGACGGAGCGGGCGGCGTCGGCGACCCAGCCGTCGATGGACACCGCGAAGTCGAGGGTGAGGAGGTCGCCGTCGGCCAGGACGTAGTCGTGGGGTTTGCCGTGGAGGACGCCGTCGTTGACGGAGAGGCAGATGACGTTGCGGAAGGGACCCGAACCGAACGAGGGAGCGTAGTCCCAGTAGCAGGACTTCGCTCCGGCCTGCTCGATGAGCGTGCGTGCCCGCTTCTCCAGGTGCATGAGGTTCATGCCGGGTTCGGCGGTCTGAGACAGTTCGGCCAGCGTGTTCGCCACGAAGCGACCGGTCACCGCCATCTTGTCGATCTCGGCGGGTGTCTTCAGCTCAATCACGGGTGCTCTCCTCTGGGGTCTGGGTTCACCGGCCAGTCTAGTTCCCCGCGTCAGCCGGCTGCCCTCCTGGGTGTCAGGTCACCGGCGCCCTCCTGCTCGATCGCGAAGGCCGTGTCGTGGCGAGGATGAGCGGCAGGGTGAGCACCGCGAGTCCCAGGCAGAGCGGCGGAGGAAGAGAGCCTTCGCCGAGGCTGACTCCGCCGGCCCAGGTTCCCGCGACGATGCCGGCCTGGAAGGCGATGACGTAGACGGCGTAGAGCACCGTGGCCTCGACTCCGCCGAGGCGCACGACGCTCGATCCGGCACTACGAGGACAGAGGTCTGCTGGTCTCATCGCGCACGCCGACAGGGTATCGCGAATACGGCGCCGAGGCGGTCGGAACGGTTGCGCGAATCCGCCGGCTGCTCGGCGCCGGGTTCAACCTCGACACGATCACGGTGATGCTGCCGTGCCTCGGTGATGATCCGGATCTGCCGATCGGCATGTGCCCGCAGGTGGCGGCCCGGATCCGGGAGAACGTCGCCCGGATCGAGACCGAATCGGCCGATCTCGCCCGGCGCAGGAGGGCCATCGAGGAGCTCATCGCACAGCGGTGAGAGGCCGGTGACCGTCGGCTGTCGCCTCAGAGGAACTCCACGCCCTGGGCCAGAGGCAGTTCGCCGGAGTAGTTGATCGTGTTCGTCGCCTGCCGCATGTAGGCCTTCCACGACTCCGACCCCGATTCGCGACCGCCGCCGGTCTCCTTCTCACCGCCGAACGCCCCGCCGATCTCCGCCCCCGAGGTGCCGATATTGACGTTGGCGATGCCGCAGTCGGAGCGGGAGAGGAAGGTCTCCGCCTCGGCGAGGTCGGAGGTGAAGATCGCCGAGGACAGCCCTTGCGGCACCCCGTTGTGGAGGGCGATCGCCTCGTCGAGGTCGGAGTAGGTGACGACGTAGAGGATCGGGGCGAAGGTCTCCGATTCCATCACCGAGGTCTGGCCGGGCATCCGCACGAGCGCAGGCTCGACGTAGTGGGCGTCGGGTCGCTCCTCGGCGAACACGCGTCCGCCGCCGGTGAGCACGGTTCCCCCTTCGGCCTGTGCCCGGGCCAGCGCCGACTGCATCGCCTCGAACGCGCCTGAGTTGATGAGCGGCCCGACGAGCACCCCGTCGTCCGTGGGTGAACCGATGCTCAGGGTCGCGTACGCGGCGACGATCCGCTCGACGAACTCCTCGGCGATCGACTCATGGACGATGAGGCGGCGCAGGGTCGTGCACCGCTGCCCGGCGGTGCCCGCGGCGGCGAAGACGACCCCGCGCAGCGCCAGGTCGATGTCCGCGCTCGGGGTGACGATCGCGGCATTGTTGCCGCCGAGTTCGAGCAGGACCCGTCCGAAGCGCTCGGCGACGACCGGACCGACCTCACGGCCCATCCGCACCGACCCCGTGGCAGAGACCAACGCCACTCGGTCGTCGCGGACCATGGCGTCGCCGATGCCGCGACCGCCGACGAGGACGGGCACGAGACCCTCCGGTGCCCCCACCTCGGCGGCGGCCCGGGCCAGCAGCGACTGGGCGCCGAGGGCAGCGAGCACGGCGTTCTCCGAGGGCTTCCACACCACGGCGTCTCCGGCGACGAGCGCGAGGGCGGTGTTCCACGAGTACACGGCGACGGGGAAGTTGAATGCGGAGATCACTCCGACGACTCCGAGCGGATGCCACGTCTCCATGAGTCGGTGACCGGGACGTTCGCTCGGCATCGTCTTGCCCCACAGCTGCCGGGACTGGCCGAGCGCGAACTCGCAGATGTCGATCATCTCCTGGACCTCGCCGGCGGCCTCGGACGGGGTCTTGCCGGCCTCGACGGTGACGATCTTCGCAAGCTCCTCCTTGTGCTCGGCAAGCAGCTGACCCCAGCGGCTGACGAGCCGGCCGCGGACGGGAGCGGGAACGTCCCGCCAGCTCTCGAAGGCGGTTGCCGCCTGCCCGATCTTCGCCGCGGCGGTCTGCGGGGAGTCGGCGGGGATCGTCGCGAGCACCTGCCCGGTGATCGGGGAGCGGGCAGTCAGCGTCTGCCCGGTCGCGGTGTCGGCGGTGAGCACGGCGGCGCCGACGCCGCAGGCGCGCAGCCCCTCGTCGAGGAGGGCGGCGACGGTGTGATCGGTGGGAAGAGCGGTGGGGGTGGAGGTCGTGGTCATCATGGTCCTCACTGTGTCTCAGGCGGGTTTGTGTCAGTGGCGGTGGCTAGGGTGCAGGCATCGAAGTGGGAGGGAGGGGAGTCATGGTCACACGATGTTGAGCTCCTTGCGCAGTCCCGAAAGGGAGAAGCGGTCCTTGTCGAGCGGGGAGACGTCGACGAACGGGGTGCGGCCGGTGAGGAGGTCGGCGACGACCTCGCCGACGGCCGGACCCATGAGGAACCCGTGGCCGGAGAACCCGCACGCGTAGGTGAAGCCCTCGAGTTCGCGGGCCTGCCCGATGAGCGCATTGTGGTCGGGGGTCATCTCGTAGAGGCCCGCCCAGCCGCGTCGGATGTCGACGTCGGCGAGGCTCGGGGTGCGCCGGTCGATGAGCTCGGAGAGCCGGAACAGCCACTCCGGGTCGCGGCGGTCGTCGAACCCCCACCGGTCCTCGGCATCGGGGCAGCCGAAGAGGAGGCCGGGGCCTTCGGGGTGGACGTAGTAGCTGGTGGCGAAGTCGATGGTGAACGGCATTGCGGAGGTGTCGAACGCCACCGGTTCGCTCACCATGATCTCGCGTCGCAGCGGGGTGACGGGGAGGTCGACGCCGGCCATCTCGCCGATCAGTCCCGACCAGGCACCGGCCGCGCAGACGACCTGTGAGCACGTGATCGGGCCCGCCGTCGTCTCCACCGAGGTGATCGTCCGCTTCCCGGCCGCGCCCTTCGTGAGGATGCCGGTGACCTCGCAGGATGTGAGCACGGTGACGCCGCGGTCACGGGCGGCGCTGATGTAGCCGGCAACGACGGATTCGGGAGTGCAGTGCCCGTCACCGGGATTGAACGCCCCGGCGACGAGACCCGCCGTGTCGACGTAGGGGGCGAGGGCTGCGACCTCGGCGACGGTGAGCATCTGCGAGTCGAGACCGAGTGACCGCTGGAGGTCGACGTTGCCGGCGAACGTCCTCGCCGCCTCGGGGGAGTCGAGGAGGAAGAGGTAGCCGTTGGAGACGAGGTCGATGTCGATGCCGAAGCGCGATTCGAAGTCGCGGAGGATCTCGAGGCTGCGCACGGACAGGGCGATATTCACCTCGTCGGAGAACTGACAGCGCACCCCGCCAGCGGCCTTCGACGTCGACCCGGAGCCCGGGACATCGCGTTCGACGAGGACGATGCTCCCTGCCCCCGCGGCGGCGAGGTTGAAGGCGATCGACGCGCCCATGACGCCGCCGCCGATGATGACCACATCTGCGTTCACACTGCACCTCAGCTGGTTCGGGGCCGACACCGTTGTCGGCTTGTCCACCATTGTGCGACCGAACACATTTAAGGACAAGGCCGAGTCTGTGAAGACTGTTTTCACGATTCCTTAAAACCGCTAGTCTGTGCCCATGACCTGGACGCTCGGGCAGCTGCAGACGTTCGTCGTCGTCGCCGAACGCGGCTCGATGACCCGTGCCGCCGAAGCGCTGGGCTACAGCATCGGAGCGGTCTCCCAGCACATGAGCGCACTGCGGCGCACCGTCGGCTCCGACCTCGTCATCCGCCGCGGACGCTCCCTCGTGCTCACCGAGGCCGGTCGCACCCTGCTCCCGCGCGCCCGCAGCATTCTCGCCGCCCAGGCGCAGGCGGAGCTTGCGATGCTCGGCCGCGACTTCGAGCGCGAGGCGATCGTCACCCTCGGAGTGTTCGGGTCGACGTCGACCAGCGGACTGCCGCTCATCGTCCGTCTGCTCGCCGAGCGCCACCCCGACATCGTCGTCCGCGCCCGGGAGGTCGACGTCGAGACGATGTCGGCGGCCGTCATCGACGGCGCCATCGACCTCGGCATCGGCATCGACTACCCGGCCGTGCCGCTGCCGCCGATGCGCGGCCTGACGTGGACGACGGTGTCGGTGACGATGTGGCTCTCCTT